>DATIYJ010000021.1 GCA_035517655.1 Nitrospiria bacterium
ATATTTATTACTTTTTAAAATTACGGGCGAATTACAATTCGCCCTAATCTATATTAAATATATGATTTTTAAATTTGGAGCGGAAAACGGGATTTGAACCCGCGACCCTCGCCTTGGCAAGGCGATGCTCTACCGCTGAGCTATTCCCGCGTCCGGTGATCTGGAAAAGAAGAAGGCCGCCGATGGACCCAAACAAGGTGAACAAATGTACATCCGCTATTTATATCCAAAATGGGAGGGGATGTCAATCAGCCAAAACGAGTAGCCGCGTCACAGCACCTTGAACTCGATCACCTTGGAGCTGGCCTTGCCGTGGGTATCCTCGACATACAGCTCGACGGTATGGTCTCCCTTCGGGAATTGGGCTTCCGTGGCATGGATCCGGTTGGCCACGACATACGGCTTGACCCGGTCTGTAATGTCGATGGTGAAGAATTTGATATACCGTACCTTCAGTGTGGACATGTTCGGCTCGGCCCCGTCTTTGGATTGCTTGAATTCCACGTCGATCTCGACCGGCTGTTGACCGATCTCTCCGCCGCCCGGACGGACGACATCGATCTCCGGACCGTCTTTTAATTCAAGAAGCATCGACCGGCCGACTTCGGTCAACCCCTTTTCCTTGGCCGTTTGATTCTGGCGGAGGACATCCTCGTTTGTAATGAGTTGAAGGACGTTGGCGGGCGCTTGGGCCGACGTGACGACGGCCGCCGCGAAGAGGAGACCGGCGACGCCACCCCAAAGGAGTCGTTGTGAGGTTCGATTAAAATTAAACTGCGCGCTCATGGTGCGTTGACAGCGGGCCGAAGGATTGGGAAGATGTTATCGCTGGTCGAGTTCGGCCAACGCCTGCTCCATTTGTTCCGGCGTGGGCGGAATTCCGTGAAGCTCAGGCTTGTTTTCCATGAATGAAACGCCCTTGCCCTTGATCGTCCGGGCGATGATCACGGTCGGCTTTCCCTTCGTGGCCCGGGCTTCGTCAAAGGCCTTGGCGATTTGGTCCCAGTCATGTCCGTCGATCTCGATCGCATGCCACTTGAAGGCCGTCCATTTATCGGCGAGCGGGGCCAGATCCATCACGTCCTTCACCCAGCCGTCCTGTTGGGCCTGATTGTGATCGACCATCACGGTGAGATGATCCAGGCCGTGGTTTCCGGCATACAACGCGGCCTCCCAAACCTGTCCTTCATCCAACTCGCCGTCCCCCGTCATGACGTAAACCCGGTAGTCCTTCCGGTCCAGCCGTCCGGCCAGCGCCATGCCGATGCCGATCGAGATGCCTTGGCCCAGGGAGCCGGTCGAGGCCTCGACGCCGCCCAACCGGTGTCGCTCAGGATGGCCCTGCAAGGGGCTGTCCAGCTTTCGCAAGGTGCTGAGTTGCTCCACCGGAAAGTAGCCGCTGCGCGCCAGAAAAGAATAGAGGGCGGGCGCCGCATGCCCTTTGCTCAGGATGAACCGGTCCCGGTCGGGCCAGTCCGCCCGCTTCGGATCATGCCGCAGGACCTGGAAGAAAAGCGTGGTCAAAATCTCGACGGTCGAGAGGGAACTGGTGGGATGACCGGAGCCGGCGGCCGCGGTCATCCGGATGATGTCCTTGCGGATGGTGTTCGCCATCTTTTTGAGTTCGTCTCGGTTGGTTATCGTCATAGTGTGACTAAATTAACAAAAAGACTGCGTCAAGTCAATAACGATCTCGGGGCCGATTCCCGGTTGACGCTGAACGACAACTCCCCTATACTAGGGCATCACACCTCTTTCATCGTTTGCGGACGGTTCGATGGCTACGGAAAAAATCGAGCGGATCAAGAAAGTGCTGGCCGTCGAGCCGGAGAGCGAAATGCTCTGGTTCAGCCTGGGACAGGCTTATCTGGCCGAGGAGTCGGCCGCTTCATTCGACTTGGCGGTCGAGGCGTTTGAAAGGGCGATCGCGCTGAAGCCGGACTATACCGTCGTTTATGAACATCTCGGCGGCGCGCTGGAAAAGATCGGAAAGGTGGAAACCGCCAAGGGGATCTACCGAAAAGGGATCGAGATCGGCCGGAGAACGCGCGACATGATCCCGCTGGAACGGATGACGGCCCGCCTGCACCGTCTCGAAAAAGGTCCCCGGATCGCACCGGCCGGATGAACGATCGGGGAAATTCAATGTCGATCCTGAAAACATCAAAACTGGGCAACCCGATCCTGCGGCAGATTGCGAAAGAGGTCCCTCTTTCGGAATTGAAAAACCCGGCGACCCAGAAACTGATCGACGACATGATCGAAACCATGCATGAATACGACGGCGTCGGCCTGGCCGCCCCCCAGGTGCACGAGTCCAAACAGATCGCCGTGATCGAGGTCCATAACAGCAAGCGGTATCCCTGGGCGCCCGACGTTCCATTGCTGATCCTGGTCAACCCGGTCTTCCTCTCCGAATCGGATGAAACCGTCGACGGATGGGAAGGCTGTCTGAGCGTGGAAGGCTTTCGCGGGAAAGTCCCCCGGTCCAAGACCGTGGCGGTCCGTTTTTGGGACCGCAACGGAAAAGAGCGGAGGCTGGAGGCCGAGGACTTTCCGGCCGTGGTCATCCAGCACGAGCTGGACCATCTCGCCGGCAAGGTCTTCCTGGACCGGATGCGGGACTTCTCCACCCTGACCCACCTCAAAGAATACGAGCGGTTTTGGATGAAACCGCAGGATGAAGAGACGGATTGATGCGCTCTCTCTTTCGTGTCATACGCTACATCAAACCGTATCAACACCTGGCCTATCTGACCCTGGCCTGCGCCGTGCTCACCACCTCGCTCGAGATGGTCCCCCCCTGGCTGCTCAAGCGCGTGATCGACGACGTGATCCGCGGCGGCAACCTCCCGCTGCTCAAGTGGCTGATCCTCGGGCTGGTCGGGGCCCATGTGGGCCGGAACCTGCTGAACTCGGCGCGCATCCGGTTCAACAACACGCTCGAGCAGCGCGTGATCTACGACATGCGCGACCAGATCTATCGGGCCCTTCAGCGGCTTTCCGTGAGCTATTACGAAAACCGCGCGACGGGGGAGATCATGTCCCGCGTGGTGAACGACGTGAACAACCTGGAGCGGATCTTCATCGACGGCGTGGAGGCCCTCGTGATGGCCGGCCTCACGCTGTTGGGAATCATGACGGTGCTTTTTTTCCTGAACTGGCCGTTGGCCCTGATCGCCCTCGTCCCGATCCCCTTTCTGGTTCTGGGCGCGACGGTCTTCACCACGCGGGTCCACAAACTCTATCACGTCATCCGACACCAGGCGGCCCAGCTGAACGCGCTTCTTCAGGACAGCATCTCGGGGATCCGCGAGACGATGAGTTTCAATCGCGAAGCGTATGAGGTGGAGCGGTTCAACCGGCAAAGCCTGGAATACAGCCGCGGCAACCTGCGGGTGGCGCGCATCTGGTCGGTCTATTCTCCCGGAATGATCCTGATCGCCTCGACCGGCACCCTCCTCATTCTCTGGTTCGGCACCCATGAGGTATTGGACGGCCGGATGACGGTCGGCGGCCTCGTGGCCTTCCTGAGCTACCTGGGATTGTTCTACACGCCGATCAACCAGATCCATTCGGTGAATCACATGCTCCAGCAATCGCTGGCGTCGGGAGAGCGCGTCTTCGAGATCATGGACGCCGTGCCGGAGGTTTCCGACCGGCCCGGCGCGGCGGCTCTCCCTCAAAAGGTCCGGGGGTTCGTGGAGTTCAAGAACGTTTCGTTCCACTACCGCCCGAACGCCCCGGTCCTCCAGCAGATCTCGCTCCAGGCCTTTCCGGGTGAAAAGATCGCGCTGGTCGGTCCGAGCGGGAGCGGGAAGAGCACGATCATCAAACTGCTGATGCGATTGTACGACGTCGATACGGGCGTGATCACGATCGACGGGCACGACGTCCGCGATCTGAAACTTTCGGATCTCCGGGATCAGATCGGCGTCGTGGCCCAGGAGCCGTTTCTGTTCAACGGAACGGTGCGCGAGAACATCCTCTACGGACGCCTCGACGCCACCGAAGAAGAGGTGAGCGCGGCGGCCGAGGCGGCCCGGGCCCACGAGTTTGTTCTCGCGCTCCCGGACGGCTACTCGACCTGGATCGGCGAGCGCGGCGTGAAGCTTTCGGTCGGCCAGAAACAGCGGATCGCCATCGCGCGGGCGCTGCTCAAGGATCCGCCGATCATCATCTTCGACGAGGCCACCTCCAACATCGACACCGAGACCGAGGCCAAGATCCAGGAGGCCCTGGACGCCCTGACCTACCATCGCACGACCTTCATCATCGCCCATCGCCTCTCGACCCTCAAGCACGTCAACAAGATCCTGGTCGTTCAAAACGGACGGATCATCGAGCGGGGGACCCATGAGGAGCTCCTCGCCGGGGGCGGCCTGTACACGCTGCTGTATGATGCGCAGTTTCAGATGTAGGGGCGCATGGTGGGGCGACGCATGCGTCGCCCCTACGGAAGATTGATTGATGTCCGGGGTGCGATCTGATAGAGTCGGTTCCGGAGAAGGGCGGCATGGATAAATTGATCATCGACCATCTTGAATTTTACGGCCACTGCGGGATCACGCCGGAGGAACAGAAAACCGGCCAGCGTTTTTCGCTGGATCTGGAAATCGGATGCGACGTCCGTCGCATTGCGCAAACGGACCGGCTCCGCGACGCCTTCGACTACGCCGCGATCTCCCGACGGCTGATCGAGATCGCCCGCAAAGAACAGTTTCGGTTGATCGAAACCATGGCCGAACGATTGGCCGAGGTCGTGCTTCGGGAATTCGGCGCGCAAAAGCTGACGCTGCGTTTGAGAAAAACCGCCCCGCCCATTGAGCCGATCATGGCCTACTCGGCGGTCGAGATCCATCGCGAGGCTCCCTGACATGGCCCAGGACCATCTGCCCAAAATCATCCCGCTGTTTCCGTTGCCTGCGACCGTTCTTTTTCCCCAAACCTACCTCCCGCTTCATATCTTTGAAACGCGATACCGGGAAATGGTCGAGGATGCCCTGAATGATTCCGCGGAAGCGGCCCGCATGATCGGCATGGTCCTGTTGAAAGAAAACTGGGAAAAGGACTATTACGGCGGTCCGCCGATCCACCCGATCGGCTGCGTCGGCCGGATCATGCAGGTCCATCGCTTGAACGACGGCCGCTACAACCTGGTTCTGTTCGGCCTGGACCCGTTCCGCGTCAAGAAACAGTTTTATGACAAAAGCTACCGCCGGGGCTGGATTGAAGCGGCCCGTCCGTCGGGACAGGCCGCCGCCGCGTTGCCGGACCCCCTCCGGAGCGACCTGATCCGTTCGCTGCAGGGCTATGCGCAGCTCCGCGGCTGGGAAAATCAGATCAACACCCTGCTCGATATGCGCTTGGACGATGAACGGCTCGTGCAACTGCTCTCCTCCGAGCTGGACACGACCCCGATCGAGAAGCAGTTCCTCCTCGAATCCGAGGACCTCGTGCAGCAATGTCGCCGGTTGATCGACCTGCTCGGATTTATGACGGATGAACACCGCTCCCGAAAGGAAGCGAACCGGCCCTGGAATATCGGAGACTAAAGATCGACGAAGCCGTCGAGCCGGAACAACCCCAGGAGCAGACCATGGCTAAAAAAGAATTAAAGGTCGGAGACGCCGCGCCCGATTTCCGTCTCCCCTCCACCGATGGAAGGGAGATCTCGTTGAAAGAGTTCCGCGGGAAGAAAAACGTGGTTTTATATTTCTATCCCAAGGACGACACGCCCGGCTGCACGAAAGAGGCCTGCAGTTTCCGGGACGAACGGCCGAAGTTCGACAAGAAAGAAGCCGTCGTCCTGGGCGTCAGCTTCGACGACCTGGAATCCCACAAGAAGTTTTCCGGGAAATACCATCTCCCCTTTCCCCTGCTGAGCGACACCGATAAAAAAGTCGCCGAAGCCTACGGGGTTTACAAAGAGAAAAGCATGTACGGCCGGACCTACATGGGAATCGAGCGGAGCACCTTCGTGATCGACAAAGACGGAAAGATCGCCCGGATTTACCGGAAGGTCAAGGTGGACGGCCACAGCGACGAGGTCCTGGGAGCGCTGGGAACTTAATCAGTGAGCAAGGCGAGCGACCTGCCTGCCGGCAGGGAGGGGGAGGCTCCATCCGGCTTCGCCGGTGGGATAAGCGAGGATCTGGCTTTGCCAGTCCGAGCGCGGGGCGTGGGGGCATCGGAGGAACAGTTTTTTTATTTCGCCGCACGGGCCCCCACAGGCAATGGCCGCGACGCAAGCCCCTATAACCCTTTATAGGCCGCGAAGGAGCTCTCGGACTCCCACATCCGGACTTCCGAGACCGGGAATCCTTTCGAACGCACAAATTCGAAAATCAATTTTGCAATGGACTCGGCCGTCGGATTGGTGTCGAAGAGATAGACCGGCTCGTTCATCTTCTGAAGCGTCGGGAGCACGGGGTCGTCCTTCCTCAAGAGCATCTTGTGGTCCAGCTCCCGATCCAGCCAGCCCGCGACGACTTCCTTCACCTCCGTAAAATCCCGGACCATCCCGATCGGATCCAGTTTTTCGGTTTCCAACTCGATCTCGACTTTTCCGTTGTGGCCGTGGAGATGGCGGCATTTGCCGTCGTAGTTCATCAGTCGGTGGCCGTAGCAGAATTCGATGGCCTTGGTGACTTTGTACACGAATCCCTCCGGGGTGTGGACAACAATGTCATCATACTAAAGGCGGATGACACGGTCAACAGATTTGAGAAGATAGACTATCTTTCCTTGCAGGCATAGTATTATTTATAATGATCGAGGTAAAGAAGGGCGGTCCCCTCACGAGCGCCAAGCCCGGCTGCATAAAGTGGGTGCGGCATCGGTCTGCGTGAATCGCTTCCAAAAATGAACCCATCGTTATTGCAGAGCCTGATCGAGGTGGCCGCGTTGTTTCTCAAGCTGGGCATGACCGGCTTCGGCGGGCCTGCGGCCCATATCGCCATGATGCACGATGAGACGGTTCGGCGCCGCGGGTGGCTGAGCGACCAGGAATTCCTCGATCTGGTCGGCGCGACCAACCTGATCCCCGGCCCGAACTCGACCGAGATGGCGATCCATCTCGGCTTCCGGCGGGCGGGATGGCCGGGGCTGATGGTCGGCGGCCTCTGCTTTGTCCTGCCCGCCATGCTCATCGTCACGGCGCTGGCCTGGGTCTATGTGCGGTTTGGCGCGACGCCCCAGGCCGCGTGGCTGCTGTACGGCGTAAAGCCCGTCATCATGGCGATCATCGTGCAGGCGCTCTGGAACCTGGGACGGATGGCCGTGAAAGGCCCGCTCACCGCCGTCGTCGGGACGGCGGTTCTCGTTTTGTATCTTCTGGGCGTGAACGAAATCGGACTTCTCTTCGCGGGCGGACTGGTCGTCATGATCGGCGCGAACGTCCGACGATCAAGAAATCCAATCGCGGGACTTTTTCCCGTGCTGCCGTTCACCGGATGGAACATGGTCGCGTCCTCTGCGGCTATGATGACTGCGTTCAGCCTTCCGCTTTTATTCCTGACTTTTCTTAAGATCGGAGCGGTCCTGTACGGCGGCGGCTATGTCCTGCTTGCATTTCTCCGCGCCGATTTCGTCGTCCGGTTCGGCTGGCTCACCGACCCTCAATTGATGGACGCCGTTGCGGTCGGTCAGGTTACGCCCGGGCCGCTCTTTACGACGGCCACATTCATCGGCTTTATTTTGGGCGGGATGCCGGGGGCGCTGATCGCGACGCTCGGCATTTTTCTGCCGGGATTCCTCTTTGTCGCCATCTCAAATCCGCTGGTTCCCCGGATGCGCGAGTCGGTCTGGGTCGGAGGACTGTTGGACGGCGTCAATACGGCCTCGCTGGGTTTGATGGCCGCCGTGTCATGGCAATTGGGCCGGGCATCGCTGGCCGATCCCCTCACGATCCTGATCGCCGTTATCGCCTTGGCCTTGCTGATCCGGTTCAGAATCAATTCGACATGGCTGATCGCGGGTGGGGCATTGTTGGGCTTGCTGACGGCCGCATTGCGATGAAATACACACGGGAAACTGATTCAGGTCAGCGTGCGCTGACGATGTCGGTCAAGCCTCGCCGAAACGGACTTCGATGTGGCGACGACTTAAGCTTTCATGTTAGACTTGGTCCACAACAACGAGGCCGCGGATGAAACCGTATTGGGCCGAACTCTTCGGAACCTTTGCGCTTGTTTTTGCCGGAACCGGCGCCATTGTAATTAATGATGTCACGGGCGGCTCGGTGACGCATGTCGGCGTCTCCCTGACCTTCGGACTGATTGTGACGGCGATGGTTTACACGGTGGGAAATGTTTCGGGCGCTCATCTCAATCCGGCTGTGACCTTCGGGTTTTGGGTTTCGGGGCGCTTTACAGGTCAAAAAGTGCTGCCGTACGTGATCAGCCAATGCGCGGGGGCATTTGTAGCCAGCGGCCTGCTTCGTCTTCTTTTTCCCCAAGATGCGACTTTGGGCGCTACGATTCCGTCGGGCTCGATCGCCCAATCTTTCGGTCTTGAGATTGTTCTATCATTGCTGCTGATGTTCGTCATTCTCAATGTCTCGGTCGGGGCCAAAGAAACCGGTGTGATGGCCGGCGTCGCGATCGGCGGCGTGGTCGGGCTCGAAGCCCTGTTCGCCGGTCCGATCACGGGCGCCTCGATGAACCCGGCGCGTTCCCTGGCGCCGGCGATCGTATCGGGAAATCTCCATTTACTGTGGATTTATCTTTTAGCCCCGTTCTTGGGCGCGTATCTCGGCGTCTGGGGCTGCCGCTGCGTTCAGGAAAAGGGCTGTTGCGCGAAGTTGCAGGAGCAGACTCCATGAAGCGGCTTTTGTTTGTTTGCGTCGAGAATTCGTGCCGCAGTCAGATCGCGGAGGCGTTCGCGCGCATCCATGGAAAGGGGGGGATCGAAATCTACAGCGCCGGCTCCCGCCCGTCCGGGAAGGTGAACACGAAAGCGATCGAGTCGATGCGGGAAGTCGGTTACGATCTCACCAAGCACGTCTCGAAGTCGCTCGCGGAAATTCCGGCCGTCGAATACGATTTCGTGGTGACCATGGGCTGCGGCGATGAATGCCCGTTTGTTCGGGCCAAACAACGCGAGGATTGGAAGATTCAAGACCCCAAAAATCTTCCGCTCGAACAATTTCGAAAAATACGGGACGAAATCGAGAAGAAAGTCGAAGAAGTTTTATCCCGAATCGAGGCCGCCTGACTCTCGCCGGAGCCGACGCATGGATATCGAAGCCCTTTGGAAGGAATACCACGCCGCCCTCCGCCGTTTCATTCAAAAGCGCGTTTCGGAAGAAGCGGCCGTGGAGGATTTGCTTCAAGATATCTTTGTAAAAGTCCATTCGAGAATGGACACGCTTAAAGAGAGCGGCCGGGTCCGGAGCTGGCTTTATCAAATAACGCGCAACACGATCATCGATTATTATCGCAGCCGCAAGCCAATGGGAGAGATCCCGGAGGGACTTTCTCGTTCCGAAGAGGACGACCGCCGGGTTTTGAAAGAATTGGGGGAGTGCGTGCGGCCGATGATCGAAAGACTTTCCGAGCCTTATCGGGAAGCGCTGATTTTGTCCGAATTACGAGGGCTCACGCAAAAACAAATCGGAGAGAAACAGGGAATCTCCTTGTCCGGAGCGAAAGCCCGGGTGCAAAGAGGGCGGGCGAAGCTAAAAGGGCTGATGATGGAATGCTGCGCTTTCGAGTTCGACCGCCGGGGAAGGATTTCCGACTACGAATCCAAGGAAGACGACTGTACGGGTTGCTGATCCACCAACGCTTGCATCCTTTTCGGCCTTCCTCCGTCTAATAGGGCATCAAGGAACACGACGAACCCGAATAGGAAGGAGAACCGGAATGGAAACTCTCAAGGGCCGTGACACGAGTTCCCGTACGACTCGTCGAATGATCAATATCGAGTTTCTCTACATCGATCTCACCGTCTGCACCCGCTGCAAGGGAACCGACGCCAACCTCCAGGAGGCCTTGTCCGAGGTCTCGCGGATCCTGGAGGCGGCGGGCGCCGATGTTTCGGTCCGGAAGATCCTCGTCGAATCGGAAGCCCAGGCCAAGGCGCTCGGCTTTTTCAGCTCTCCCACCATCCGGATCAACGGGAAGGACATCGCGCTCGAGTTTCGCGAGAGTCGTTGCGAATCCTGCGAGGCCTGCGCCGGCGGCGGCCCCGTGAATTGCCGGGTCTGGGTTTTTCAGGGAAAAGAATACACGGAGGCCCCGATCGCGATGATCGTTGACGCGATTCTCCGGGAGGCCTATCGCGACGCGTCATCGCAAAAACCGTCCGCGCGCACGCGCAAACTTCGAGAAGTTCCCGATTCTCTACGACGCTTCTTTCGCGGCAAGGCCCCAACACTCGAGAGCGAAGCATCTTCCTGTTGTCCCCCGGCGGAGCAGACCGACTGTTGTCCGCCTTCCGAAAAGGCGGTCTGCTGCGGAACGTCCGCTTCCAAGGGCTGCGGCTGCCGTTGAACATCTCCACGCCAGGCTCACGGACGGTTCTTTAACGCTTCTCCGTATTATGCACCTCCTTATTATGCACCGCCTTCCGGCCCGTCGATTCACTTGATTTAGGATCATGCCTCTGGTAGAGTAACAACCTTATTGAACCGTTTTAGGGATGGGACAGGATCGTCTTTGGCACCGAAGAAAATCCCAAAACAGGCCGAAAAGAATCCCGGCTCGACCCGCCCGCCGGACAGGCGGGTCGGCGTCCTGGCCAGCGGCGGCTCGGATTCGAGCATCCTGCTCGTCGATCTGACCGAACGCCATGCCGGCGTCATCCCGCTTTACATTCGCAACGGGCTGGTCTGGGAAGAAGCCGAGCTTTATTGGCTCCGACGTTTTCTGAAAGCCGTCGCCCGCCCGGCGATCGGACCGCTTCAAATTCTGGATCTTCCGATGGAGGACGTCTATGGGGCCCATTGGAGCATGACGGGAGACGCGGTGCCGGATCTGGCGTCGGGGTGGCAGGAGGTCTACCTCCCGGGACGCAACCTGATCCTCCTGTCCAAGGCGGTCGTGTACTGCGGCCTGAACGATCTCGATGCGATCGCGCTCGGACCGCTTAAGACGAACCTCTTCGCGGACAGCTCGCCGGAATTCTTCTCCGGCTTCCAGCAGTTGGTCCGGCGGGCCTTGAACCGCCCACTGGAGATCCTGACGCCGTTTTCGCGGTTGAGCAAACAGGAGGTGATGGAGCGGGGCCGCCGGCTCCCGCTGGAGTTGACGTTTTCCTGTCTCAGCCCCCATGGAATGATGCATTGCGGGGCGTGCAACAAATGCGCCGAACGCATGGCGGCTTTCTCCGACGCACGACTGAGAGACCGGACGCGCTATCGCGTTCGCGACCCGATCAAGAAAAAAGGCGCGAACCCGCAGGTTGTAAGCCTGGCCCGGCCTTAAATGCCAAAGGTTCGGATCGAACAATGACGGTCGCCGCGCCTTACCGGATCGTCTGCCTTACCGCCGAAACGGCCGAGATCCTGTACGCCCTGAGCGCGGGCGATCGCGTCGTGGGAATCAGCGGGCACACCACCTGGCCGCCGGAGGCCCGCGGCAAACCGAAGGTCGGCGGCTATACCACCGTCCGATTGGACCGGGTGCTGGCGCTGAAACCCGACCTGGTCCTGGCCTATTCGGACCTTCAGGCCGACGCGGCGCGGGACCTGATCCGGCGCGGAGTCACCGTGATCACATTGAATCAACGGAGCCTCGTCGAGATCCTGCAGGCCGTTCAGATGATCGGGGCGATCATCGGCAAACCGGCCGACGCCCTCCGGCTCGTGGCGATGATGGAAGCGGCCTTCGGCCAAGTTCGGGCCTCGGCCAAGGCCATTTCGCGGCGGCCGCGCGTCTATTTCGAGGAATGGGATGACCCCCTGATCTCCGGCATTCGGTGGGTCGGCGAACTGATCGATCTGGCCGGGGGCGAGGATATTTTCGCGGAACGACGGGAGGCCCGATCCGCTTCGGACCGGGTCGTCCGATCGGACGAGGTAATCCAACGGGACCCGGAGATCATCGTGGCCTCGTGGTGCGGCCGAAAAGTCCGACCCGAACGCATCGCGCGACGGCCGGGTTGGGAGACGATCACGGCCGTGAAACGCGGGCGGATTCACGAGATCAAGTCGGCCCACATCCTGCAACCGGGCTTGTCCATTCTCAACGGTCTAAAGCGGCTGCACAAAATATTTTCGGATGTAACGGCGAACGGGTAAACATCCAGCGAGCAAGGCGTGCGACCCGCCTGCCGGCAGGCAGGGAGGGGAGGCTCCGTAAGCGGAGGGGGCGACACGAGCCCCTATAAATGAATGAAAGCGATCGAGATACGAAATCTCAAAAAGACGTTTAACGGGAAAACCGTCCTGGAGAATCTGACCCTCGACGTGGAGCCGGGCGAAGTCTTCGGCATGCTGGGCCCGAACGGGGCCGGCAAGACCACGACGATCCGCACGATCCTGACCTTGCTGAAACCCACCGAAGGCCGGGTGATGGTCTGGGGCTACGATGTCGAGACGCAGCCGCGGGAGGTCCGTCAGGTGCTCGGGTACGTCCCGCAGGAGAAAGCGGTCGATCGTTTTCTGACCGGACGGGAGCATTTGATTCTGGTGGCCGACCTGTATCACTTGAGCAAAGCGGAGGCCCAAAAACGGATCCGCGAGGTGCTGGAGCTGGTGGATCTGTCCCAGAAGGCGGATGATCTGGTGACCCACTATTCCGGCGGCATGAAAAAGAAGCTGGACATCGCCTGCGGCCTGATCCCGGACCCCAAGGTCCTGGTTCTCGATGAGCCGACGCTGGGCCTCGACGTGGAAAGCCGCATCCGGATCTGGGAATACATCCGCCGGCTGCAGCGGGGAGGACTCACGATTTTGATGACGACCAATTATCTTGACGAGGCGGATCAACTCTGCGACCGGATCGCCATCCTGGACCGGGGGCGCCTGGTGTCGTTGGGGGCGCCGGAAGGATTGAAGAAAGGCCTCGGTGGGGATCGGGTGACGATCCAGTTCGGCCCGCAAGAAGACCGCTTGGAGGAGTTGGCCGGCCGATTGAAGAAAGAACTGCCGTTCGTCAACGAGATCAAGGTCTCTCCGGGAAACCATGAGTTGGAGATCCGCGTCACCTCGAACGAAGAGGCGTTGGCCCCGCTCATTCAGAAGATCCATGAGCACCGCCACCCGATTCTCGCGATCCAGTATTCCCGCCCGACCTTGGAAGACGTCTTCATCACCTCCACCGGCCACAAGATCAAAGAGGACAGCGCCCTGTTATGAAATGGATTCTTCAAGAAACGACCGCCCTGACGATGCGATCGGTCAAGCGATTGTCCCGGGAGCGGATCAGCATGGTCTTTGGGCTGATCCAGCCCATGTTGTTCTGGCTGATCCTGTTCGGGAACCTTTTTCAGAGGACGGCCCAGATCCCGGGTTTTAAGGGTCCGAACTATATCACCTTCCTGACGGCCGGGGTGGTGGTCATGACGGTATTGAACAGCGGCCTGTCCGGCGGCGTCGATCTGCTGTTCGACAAAGAAAGCGGTTTCCTGGAGCGCTTGCTTTCGGCCCCGATCAGCCGGAATTCGCTGATTTACAGCCGCTTCATCTTCGTGATGGCCATCACGTCGGTCCAGATCCTGGTCATTCTTCTGGTGGCTTTCCTGCTGTTCGGGGTCTATCCCCACAGCGGCCTGCTGGGCATGGCCTTTATCATGCTGGTAGGCCTGCTTTTCGGCCTGGGCCTGATCGCGATATCGCTCACGCTCGCGTTCGCCATCAAAGGGCACGGCAATTTCTTCGCGTTGACGGGATTCTTGACCCTGCCGTTGATCTTTCTCTCCACGGCCCTGGTGCCGAGCCAGGCCATGCCCGGCTGGATGGCGTTCCTGGCCCAATTCAACCCGATGACCTACGCCACCGAGGCGGTCCGGGACTTGATCGTCGGCGGATGGCTTTGGACGGATATCGTCAAGGTCCTGGCCGTCCTTCTGGTTTTCGACGCCGTCAGCATCGCGTTCAGCAGCCGCATTTTTCGCCGGCAGGTCGGATAAAGGGCCCCATCAAAGAATTCCGGGCTAAATTTTGTGTTGACTAGGTTAAAATGGGTACGCTAAAATACGGTCTCTATAACAAACGATAACGCCGTTATGGTGACCACCATGAACGATTATAAAAAGTGCCAACTATTGAGAAAGGGGAGAGCCTATGTCATTACTGATTGCCGATAACTGCATCAACTGCGGCGCGTGTCTGCCCGAATGCCCGAACGAAGCGATTTTTGAGAATCGGAGCGCGTCGGAAGCCAAAGAATGCACGGTGACCGAAGGCATCGGCGTGGGAGACGGGATCTACGTGATTTCGTTCGACCGCTGCACGGAATGCGTCGGCCATTTTGACGAACCTCAATGCGCCGCGGTCTGCCCGGTGGATGAGTGCTGCATCCCGGATCCCGCCGTGGCGGAGTCCAAGGAAGCCCTACTGGAGAAGGCGAGGAAGATTAACCCGGGCAAGGAGATTGATCCCGCAAAATCCTGGGGGAAAGTCCGCACGGGTCCCATGGCGGGCAAGTTCGCGGCCGCCTGAGCGACTATTTCAAGATTCGTTCCGGATAAAAAGAAGGCCCCGCCAAACGGGGCCTTTTGTTTTCATGCCGTTTAAAAATCCTGCCGCCCGTCAGAACGCGCCCCAGTTCTTATAATACCGGAGAAGATCGCGCACGGAGATGACGCCGACGATCTTTCCGCTGTCCGTCACGGCCAGATGCCGGATCCCCTTCTCGCTCATCAGATCGCTGGCGTCGCTGGCCGGGCGGTCGATATCGATCGTAATGATCGGGCTGCTCATGATCGCCCGGACCTTCTCCTGCTGAATATCCCGGCCTTCGGCCATCGCCTTTCGGACCAGATCCGTCTCGCTGACGACCCCGACCAGGTGGCCGTTTTCTTCCACCAACAACGCGCCGACTTGAACCTCCCGCATCAGCTGGGCGGCGGCCAGGAGGGTCGACCCCGTCTGAATCGTCCGCATGTTTCTGTTCATCATCACGGCCAGGGGGCGCTTCATGGGTATGCCTTGGTATGCCTCGTTACTCCTCAAATGGATATTGCCCATCTTAGTTCACCGCGGTTGAAATGTCAAGGTTGCAAGGATCTTCCTTTTTTGATACAATAAGCCTTGATGAATCCTTCCTTCGATCGACAATTCAATGCGATCTTCACCTTGTTGTCGGATCAGGATGAGAAGACGGTCGATCTCGTCCGACAAACCTTGATCGATATCGGACCCGAGGTGGTCCCCTCCTTGGAGCGGGCCAAGACGGCCGCCGCCCCCCATATCCGCGGCCAGCTCCAAACCGTGGTGGAGCAGATTCGACAGAACGACCTGGAAAACCGATTTCGGGACTATGCCGGTTTCGGAGAGGCCGATCCGGACCTGGAGGAAGGCAGCCTGCTGATCGCGCGCTTCGGCTGCCCGGATCTCGATCCGGCCGCCACCCGTCTTGCGTTGGACCGTATCGCGGATGAAATCTCCAACCGCTCCATCCGGAAGAATCGTCCCGAAGAAGTCATCCACGGCATCAACCGCCATCTATTCGAGGAGCTGGGGTTTCACGGAAACACCGAGGATTATTACAATCCCGACAACAGTTACCTCAACCGCGTTCTGGAACAACGCGCCGGCATCCCCATCAGCCTCTCCGTGGTCTACCTGCTCGTCGCGAAGCGGCTGGGCCTGCCCATCTCCGGCGTCGGGCTCCCCGGTCATTTCATGCTGAAGTACGAACGGGAGGACGGTTGTCTTTTTTTGGACGCCTTTCATCAGGGACAGATCCTGACGCGCGAGGAATGCATCCGGTTTCTGCTGAATTCCGGATATGAAATCCAGTCCAATCAGTTCTCTTCCGCTACCGTCCGCGACATTCTGACGCGGATGCTCCGCAACCTGGTTTACGCTTACAGCCAGCTTAAAGACAAGGAAAAGGCCCATCGGTTGACCCGCCTTCTCCACATCCTCCAATTGCCGGCTCAGGGATAATTCTGCAGGTCTTTAATGAGCGGCCTGTTCGCCTCGGGGAAATCAAATTGCGACAGTTCGGAACCGGATACCCACCGGTAGGCCTGGTTTCCCAGCGATCGCGGGGTCCCGTCTAAAATCGCGCAGCGGAAGAAGTGCAGCCTGACGCTGTAGCCCGGATAGGCATGCCGGATCACTTTCAGTTCCTCGCCCACCCGTACCGAGATGTCCAGCTCCTCCTTGAGTTCACGACGAAGGCAATCCTGAAGGGATTCATCGGGATGGCGCTTGCCCCCCGGGAACTCCCACAGGCCTCCGAGAGGGCTCGTCTTCAATCGTTGCGTGATCAGGTAACGTCCATCCCGGACGATCACGGCGGCCGCGACCTCGATGCTCTTTTCGGACATGAAACCCATCCCTCCGCTAAAACGCTTTCCGCCTGAAAAGATCGGTGCTGAGCGAGGCGATCCGGTCCAGAAACAGAAGGCCGTCCAGGTGATCCACCTCGTGCTGGAGGGCCAGGGCCTCGAAGCCTTCCGCCGTGAAGCCGACCGGTTTTCCCCGCGGATCCAGGCCCTCCACCCAAACGGTCTCGAACCGGTTCACGTTTCCGGTATAGTCCGGCACGCTCAGACAGCCCTCCCGGACGATCTTTTTTCCCTCCCGGTGTCGAAGGATCGGGTTGATGAGGATGACCCGCCCGTGGTGCTTGTCCTTGATCTTCCTCGAGACGTCGCAGACGATGATCCGGTGCGCCTCGCCGATCTGGGGCGCGGCGATGGCGACGCCGGGAGAGGCCGCGAGGGTGTCGAGAAGGTTTTTGATGATCCGGCCGGCCCGCTCGTCGATCGTCCGAACCGGCTCCGAGCGGCCTTTCAGGATCGGATGGGGATATTGAAGAATTTTTTGGACGGCCATCTCAGAATTGGGCCGACTCGACCGGATGAAGGGCGACGTCCACTTTCATCACCTTTTGTAATTTCCGAAGGGCGTCCGCGAGGGGCCCGATCCGAACTTTCCCGGGAATATCGACCTCCAGGATCATCACATAGACCGGCCGGCCGTTTGGACCGATCACGCGGGTGTTCATGTCCGTGATATTGATCCCGCGCGAGGCGAGCAGCCGGGTCACGCGATAGACGATTCCGGGCCGATCGGACCCGTAAACCGAAAGAATGTGCGGACGCCCGCCGGGCCTCGGCTCCCGGCGCCCCTCCTTCGTCGAGAGAGGCCGGACCAGAAGGGAAAGGCCCAGGGTCTTTTGGACGTTCTTGAACCGGGCTTCGATCGACATGGAATCCGGCCGTCGTGGGAGTCGCACAATCAGCATCATCGCGAATTCGCCCCGGAGAAGGGTCATGCTGGTGTCCTCGATGTTGCAGCCGGTTTCGTAGAGGACGCGCGTGATCCCGGCGACGATACCGGGCCGGTCCGGGCCGGCGGCGGTGATGATGGCGAATCGGTTCATGGGCCTCCCCGCGTTAAACGAGATCCGGGTCGCATATCGGGCGGTCGACGGCTCAAGGAAAGGTGAACTCCGTCCGTTGCGCCGTCTCCAGTCCCATCTTCACAAGATCCGGAACGTTCAGGTCGCGTTCCGCTTTTTCGACCTCGTTCATTTCGGCCGCGACGGTCGGGTGCGGGGGGATGAAGAGCCGGCAACAGTCCTGGTCCGGTTGAATCGAGACGGAATAGGTCCCGATGGTCCTGGCCAGCTCGATGATTTCCTCCTTGTCGAAACCGATCAGGGGCCGGAGGATGGGAAGACGCGCGGCGGCCTGGATCGCCGTAAGATTCTCCAGCGTCTGGGAGGCCACCTGCCCCAGATTTTCACCCGTCACGACGGCCTTCGCCCGCTCCCGTCGGGCGATCTCCTCCGCGATCCGGAGCATAAACCTCCGGTATAAAACGACGCGAAGGGCCGGCGGCGCGCTTAAGACGATCAAGCGCTGGATCTCCCCGAACGCCACGGCATAAAGGCGCGACGCGAATTGATGCCGCGTCAAATGCTGCACCAACTCCTCCGCTTTTTCGAGCGAGGCCCGGGTCAAATAAGGCGAGCCGTGGAAATGGACAAAGCCGACGGTGCAGCCGCGCTTCATCATCAGATACGAGGCCACGGGGGAATCGATCCCGCCGGAGATCAGGCTCAGCACATGCCCGCTGACGCCCACGGGCAGCCCTCCCGGCCCGTCGTGCTTTTCAAAATAAACCAGGGACTCCTTCCGGAGCAGCTCGACATGGATCGTGAACTCCGGATTTTTCAGATCCACGCGGGCCTTCGTCTTATCCTGAACGTAACGGCCCAGCCGATGGTTCAACTCCACCGAGGTCATCGGATAATTCTTGTCGCTTCGCCGGGCCGCGATGCGGAAGCTTTCGAACGACTTTCCGGCGAGGACCGGATCGAGAAAAGCCTCCATCGCCTCCGGTTCACGGGCAGTCCGGTAGGCCGGCGAGAAATTGGCGACGCCGAAGACTCCGCCGATTCGCTCGCGCAGGATCGACCAGTCCAGACCTTCCTGCAGCTCGATCAGAATCCTCCCGTAGGGGGTCAAAATCCGGACGCCTCCGAGATCGCGGGCGGCCTTTCGAAGGTTTTCGGCCAGCCGGCGCACGAACATCGGACGGTTATCGCCCTTGAGGGCGATCTCGTGATAATGAACGACGACGCAATCGGATCGAGGCCCGGCCATGCCGCTATCATATCATGTTGCAAGAGATCTTGCACATGAACCGGATTCGAGTCGGGAAGGGTGAATCGCAGGCGCACGGCCGGAAGAACAAGACGCGCCCCTACCCGGACGGCTTCAAGATCCGGAGGAAGGTCTCGACAATACGGGGATCGAACTGACGGCCGGCGTTTTGTCGAAGCTCCTCCGCCGCCGCCTCGACGGTCAGCCGGGGTCGATAGGGGCGGACGGAGATCATCGCCTGGTAGGCCTCGACCACGCCGAGAACACGGGCCAGAAACGGGATCTCCTCCCCCCGCAGACCGTTCGGGTAGCCGTGGCCGTCGTAACGCTCATGATGATAGAGAATCGCCGGGAGGACCCCGTCCAATTGCGTTGATTCTTTGGCCAGCATTTCGGCCAGGGCGGGATGGGCCTGGACAATCTTTTTTTCCTCCAGGGAAAGCGGTCCGGGTTTATTGAGAAGGGTGTCGGGAACGCTGACCATCCCGATATTGTGCAACAGGCTGGCCAATTGCAGACTCTTCTTGTCATTTTCGCCCAGATTCAAGGCCTCCGCGAGATGCATCGCGAACTGGACAACGGCTTCGGTGTGGCCCCGCGTGTAGGGGCTTTTTCCGTCGATGGCCGTTGCAAGGTCCCAGAACGTTTTCATCTTCGGATTGTTCAGCATATCGGTGAGCTTCCGCTGGTCTTTCTCAATGGCCGATTTGAGCGTGTCGCTGTAACTGCAAACCTTGTTTCGTCCCCCCTCCTTGGCGAAATAGAGGGCTTCGTCGGCGACCGTGATCAGCCGCTCGCGGGAATCGGCATCCGCCGGAAACGAGGCCATGCCGATGCTGACCGATAAACGCGCCGGGTGTCCGGAGGCCCCGGCGAAGCGCTCTTCGTCGATCGACCCCCGAATCCGCTCCGCGACGATTTTGGCCCGTTGGCCGGTCGTCTCCGGAAGGATGACCGTAAACTCCTCGCCGCCGTATCGGGACGCGATGTCCACGTTCCGGATCGATTGTTGGATCACCTTCGCGATTTCCTTTAAGACGGCATCCCCCATCGGATGGCCGTAGGTGTCGTTGAAGGATTTGAAATGATCGATATCCAGCATCAGCATGGAAAAGTCTTTTCCGTAACGCTTTCCCCGTTCCACTTCTTCCCCCAGCCGCCTCTGAAATTCCCGATGATTGTAGAGACCGGTCAAGCCGTCGGTAATGGCCTGCCGCTCCACATCTTGCAAGAATCGGGCGTTGTCGATCGCCACGGCCGCATGAACGGCGAGCGTGGACAGGGGATCCATGTCTTCCGGGGAAAAGGCGGATGCGCCCTGCGTATTCACGGCGGCCAGGATCCCTTCGACGATTCCCTGCCGAACCATCGGAACCGCGAGAAGGTTTCTCATGGAAGGTCGCAGAGCCGGCGTCGCTTTCCAGAGGGGATGTTGTTCGGGCGTTTCAATCATCACCGGGCGCCGCTCGGTCCGGGCCAGAGTCCAAAGACCCAGGGAGGCCGCCGGACACGGAAAGGAACAGCGATCCAGCTCGATGCCGGAAGCGATCGCGGAACGGATTTCGTTCCGTTCCGGGTCGATCAGGAGAAGAAGAGCCCCTTCGGTCTGCAAGAGTTGTCGCACACCCTCGACCAGGGATTGGACCAGGACATCGATCTTTCGTTCTTTTGTAACGGCGAGGGAGACTTCGTAAAGTCGGCGGGCCCGCAAGGTGGCCTCGTCCAAACGGTTCTTGAGCTGGCGCTTTTCAACCACCTTTTGAACCAGTCGGGGGAGGATCTCCTGATAATTTTTTGTTTTGAGGATGTAATCGTACGCCCCCTTTTTCATGGCCTCGACCGCGACCGTTTCATCGCCCTGTCCCGTGACCATGATCACCGGAACCGTATACCGGCGTTCTTGAATCCGATCCAAAACCTCCAGACCGTTCATGCGGGGCAGACTGTAGTCCAGAATCATGGCGTTGAACGGGGACCCGGCGAGCGCGTCCAACGCGGCTTGGCCGTTCGCCACGGTCGTGATTCGAACGGAGGGAGCCTGCTTTTCAAAAACGGTACGGGTCAGCTCCGCCTGATCCGGATTATCTTCGACTAAAAGCAGATGCACGGTTTCCCCCGGCATGGACGGATGCGTCACTCGTCGGTCTTCAGACCGCGGTTGGTCAGCAGCCAGTAGAACTTCAGCGCCCTCACCTTCTCCATGAAATCCTGAAACTTGACCGGCTTGGTGATATAGCTGTTGGCGCCGCCGCTGTACGACTTGACGATCTCTTCCTCGCGGTCGGACGTCGTGAGCATGATCACCGGAATCATCCGAAGGTCCTCGTCCTGCTTGACGGCTTTTAAGACATCGATCCCGCCGACCTTGGGAAGGTTGATGTCCAAAAGGATGAGGCCGGGACGGGCCGCGGACGCATACTTTCCGATCCGGAACAGATAATCGAGCGCTTCCCGTCCGTCCTTGACCCAGTAGACCCGATTCGCCACTTGGCCTTCGTCGAGAACCTGGCGGGTCAGTTCGGCGTGATCGGGGTTATCTTCAACCAGAAGAATGTCCATCGGTTTCCTCCGAATTAACGTATCACAGTCCGAAGAATTGTCAATCGCTCACGCCTTTGCGCGAGGAAATTGGACGAAGAACGTCGTCCCCTGCCCCTTTTGGGATTCGAGCCGGATCTTCCCGCCTGCGAGATCGACGATCTTTTTAACAATCGAGAGACCGATCCCCGTTCCCTCCACTTCGACCTCCTGGAGTCTCTGGAAAATGCCGAAAATCTTTTCGTGATAGGCGGGATCGATCCCGATGCCGTTGTCCTTGACGTAGAACTCCACTTCTTTCTCCATCTCGCGCCCCCCGATTTCGATCCTCGGCCGGGCCTGGTCCCCCATGAATTTGGCGGCATTCGTGATCAGGTTTTGGAACAACTGATTCAGATGGCCGCGGCCGAATACAAACGCAGGAAGCGGAGATTGGAGGACCACGTCGATCCCCTTGGCCCTGAATCTTTCTTTATGCACCTCGAGGATTTCCCCGATCACGGTCCGGACATCCGACATCTCCGGGTTCTCCTGCATCCGCCCGATTCTGGAAAGGGTCAGAAGATCGTTGATCAGCTGTTCCATGAAATTCGTATTCGCGACGACCCTCTCGAGATAATGTTTCCCCTTTTCATCCACCTTATCTCCGTAACTTTCCAGGAAGAGGGAGGCCATCCCCTGAATAGAAACGACCGGCGATTTCAAATCGTGCGAAACGGTGTACACAAACCCTTCCAACTCCTTCGTTCGAAGCTTGACCTGATTTTCCAAATTTTGATGTACAAAGGCCAGATCATGGCTCATTTGATTGAAGCTCCGGGCCAAGTCCCCCAATTCGTCGTGCGAAAGAACCGGCACGGTCGCGCCGTACTCGCCTTGACCGATTCGTTCGGTCCCCTGGGCGAGAACCCGTATCCGTAACACGATCCGTCGCATAAAAAACAACGTCATCAGCAGCACGGCCGTTCCGCTGATTATCATAATGACGATCACCCGCTGTGAAATCCGTTCGATTGTCTTCAAAACGTCGCCGATCGGCAGCCCCAAACGCAACGTGCCCAGACGCGTGGTCTCTCTCAGCTCCTTGCCGCCGAAGAGGAGAAACTCCTCGCCGGATCGGGCCTCTTGGACCGCCCAGACCGGGAGAGCTATGTCCAAAACGGGCTGGCCGTTTATCATGATTCGCTCGTATCTCGGCCGGTCGGAACGCAAGTCCGATACCGTCAAGGGGTCCCGATAGATCTGCCCCTTTTCGACCACGTTGGTATGGGCCAAGACCCGGCCGGTTGGATCCAGCGCCATGGCGTAAACGGCGCCGGTACGTTCAAGTCCGGATTGCAAGGCCGAAAGCAACGCCTGCTCGTTCTCGGTCTGAATTCCCGATGCGGTCACGGCCGGTAGGCTCTTCGTTGCCAAAAATCCCCGCTTAACCACCTCCTCCAATAAAACGGCATGGACGACATAGGTCGAAAACCAAATGACCAGCCCGGCCGACAAAGAACTCACCAGAATTAAAAAAATGACCACCTTGGTTTGAAGCCTCATGGCACGACCTTGTCGAGGCTCTTCACGACGTCGGGCGGAATGAGGAGTCCCGCATTCGTTGCAGCTTTGAGGCTTAGAACGGTCTCGACCTTTTCCGGATATACCGGATCCTCAACCGGTTTCTTCGCCAGGACCCGCCGTGCGGCCGAAGCCGCCGCCCGACCGATTTCGCGGAAGCTCGCCGATATTGAAGCAGTCGCTCCTTGTTCCACGAGCCCCGCAGCGGGAACATACAGCGGGACTTTGTTGGACCAGGAGAACTCCTTGAGCACGGCGAAACTCTGGGAATTGATCAGAAACGGATCGGGCATCAACCAGATGGCATCGACATCCTTATAAATGGATCGAAGTCGCTCCGGCAGTTCATCCGGACTTTTCAACCGCTCGGGAACGATCTCGATCTCCATCGGCGCCGACGCCTCCTGCATCCTCTCGACGTTATCGTCGATGGAGTTGGAAACCCAGAGCACCGCCAGTCTTTTCAACGCGGGCTGGATGTCTTTGAGCTTCGGAACGATCGCGCGTTCATCCGTAAGCATCTCGATCTGGACCGAAGGCCCGGGACGTTTTGCGAATTTAAAATCGATCCCCGGAGCCATGGCGTAGATCAAGGTTACGGCTTCCGGATAGGGGAACAGGGCGGCTTTTCCGCCGAAGGAAACAACGACGCGGGTGCCGGGGGGAAGTTTGGGACTATTCTCTGATAGGTTGTAGGTAGGGACGGATTCCCCGAACACCTCTTGGAACCCTTCGAGGGCTTCCCGGTAAGGCACCAGGTTCGAGCTCAGGACCGCCACAACGTCCTGGGCCCACCCGGTGCCGGATGCGGCGAGCCACATTCCAGCGGTGAGAACCCAAGTTAGATACTTAGCGCTGCCCATTTCCATTTGGGGGGAACTTTCAGGGTTCAAAAACTCGCTAGTCGAACGTGATCGAGACACCGCCGGTGTAGGTCCGGGGAACTGCCAGGCCGTCGGCGAATTCCACATGCCGTGCCTTCAGCAGGTTCTGCCCGGCTATGTAAAACTCAGCATTCTTATACCAGGGCGAGGCGTACGCGAGGCGTGCATCCAGTCGCCAGTACGTTGGCACAGTGACCGAATCGGTGATATTGGTGATGAAGTAACTGTCCTTATATCCCAGGTTGAAACTCCCCGAGAATCCGCCGCCGAAGTCGGCCATCGCGCCCAGGTTCACCTTGTGCGGCGGGGTATTCTTGGTGATCTCACCCTCGTTGCCGCTTTTGTCCGTGATGTGTTCGTACGTGTAGTTTACGTACATCGACTGTCTCGTCGTGAACCGATATTTGAATTGCAGTTCCGCTCCCTTCGCAACAGCCTGGTTGGTGTTGACAAAGCCCAAGGCCGCCACGGACGGATTGTTCGGCCATGGCCCCAGATCGGCGTCATCATCGATTCCGTCAATGCGGGTGTAAAAAAGGTTCGACTCGGCTTCCAAGTGATGCTCCAGCCAATGGCCGAGATATCCGACCTCGTACGATGTCAGTTTCTCGGGTTTCAGATCGGGATTTCCCACCCTCGCCACGGAATCATTCAGCTGTTGGTTGACAAAAAGTTGTCGGAGAGTCGGAACGGTATGCGCAACGGAATAAGTCGCCCGGAAGGATTGGTTCTCCACCGGCGCCCATAGGGATGCTAATTGGTAGTTTGCGTGCGGCTTCTCGGTTCGAGTCCCTTCGAAGGCCAAGGCTCCCACGAGCGTTACCTGATCGGTGACGCGCCCTGTCTGGTTGAAAAATGCGCGGCGGATGGCGTCATTCACATCGGGATGTCCAACGAATGTATTCTGAGAATCGACCCGGGTGCCTTGATAATTCAACCCATAGGTGCTGTTTAAACGTCCATTCCCCCAGTCGATGCGGTGAAGGATTTCTTCGTCAAATCGGTCGTTCTGAAGATGGTTGATGTCGCCGGTGGGAGTCGGGTCAATGATGTTCGTGAATGTGGAATGAGAACTTGAAATCTCCAAATGCGAGTTGTCCGAGATTTTGGCCTGGAATTTGAGCATTTCGAAATGCTGGCTAAAGTTATCTTGTGACTCCTGAGCATTGGCAAACCCGGAGGTGTTCCACGAGCCTCCGGCAAAGAACTCCAAATCGGATCCATTCGTCAGGTCCCGCCGGAGTCGCATGTTGGCTTTGTTGCTGTGAAGAAAATCATTTGTCGCTGTTCCGCCCGTAGCGCTGTCAAACGGTCCCTGCTCCAAGTAACTATGACTGAGTCGGAAGTCAAACGCGCGGATCGAACTATTCAGAGCTTCAGATGTCATCACGGTGCCTTGGTTCCCACCGGCCCCCTGGATCGTGGCGGTCGTTGCCCCGCCGGGCTTTTTGGTAATAATATTGATGACCCCCAAGGCCGCCCCGGTGCCATAAAGGGCCGCATTGGGCCCTCGAATGATCTCAATGCGGTCGATGTCTTGAATTCCGATGGGAAGCTGGGCCCAATAGACCCCTCCCGAGTCCGTTGCATAAACGCTTCGGCCATCCACCAAAACTAAAATGTTACGGGCAAACGCTTCGTCAAAGCCGCGAATCGAGACGATCGCACGATTACCGAGCACCGTCTGGTGGCCGTCCAATATGTCCATGCCCAACCGAAAGCGCATAAGGTCCCAGAGATTCGTGACTCCCGATGCTTTGATTTCCTCGGTCGTGATGACTTCCACCGCTACCGGCGCCTCCTGGACGGATTGGGGACGACGGGAGGCGGTGGTCACTTGGGCTTCCTCTTGAAAGAATTCCAGTGTTTCGTCGGTTGCGGCTAATACGTCAAACACATTGGTGAACAGAAGGCAGGTAAAAATAAGGAGGCGGAACATTCCATGCGGGCTTTTCACGCGCCGGCCGATCGTTTACAAGTTCAAAGCGCCGACATCTTGTTCGTCACTCCGCTTGTCTTCCCAATCTGAAACCAACCTAAAATTTTTCTTAAGTCATTGACAGTTCTGTTGTATGCAACCAGTAAAAATGTACCACATTCCTGTATCCTGTCAATCGGCGAAGAAACCGTGATTGATGAGGAGTCAAGCGATGGTAGGTGCAATGAGTTCATACAACCGGATGGGGGCTACGATGGGAGCGGAGACAGGGAGCGGGACATAACGGAATTCTATAGGGATGCGATCAAGGTTTTGGCGCCATGAAGACCAGAAGAACCAACCGTTCGCTCGAACTGTTCTTCACGCCGTGCTCGACGCCGGCCGGGGCCAGGACGCCACGATCTCGGCCGATCTCGCGCTCTTCGGGGCCGATTCGAAACCGGCCGCGGCCCTCCAGAACGATATAGATCTTGTCGGAGTCCGGATGAAGATGCGGCATCTGCTCCTGCCCGGATTCGAGGCAATACAGGTCGCAGAAGAAGCGGTCCGTTTCGGCGAGATTATTCTTCTTGAGCTTGTCGGGCGAGAAGCTCCGGTTTTTTTGAAGATCGAAGAGATGCACGGTTCGTTTACACCTTCAATTGGATCTTCTCGACCACCGCTTCGGTCGGAACCAGATGGCGCGAGAGCCCGAGTTCCTTCGCCTGAAATCCCATCGCCAAGCCGATGAGCTGGGGAAGATGGAGGATCGGAAGGCCCAGTTTCTCGCCGATTTTCTTTTCGGCCTTGCCCTGATAGATGTCGAGATTCATGTGACAGAGCGGACACGGCGTGACCATGGCGTCGGCCAGTTCGTCCTTCGCCTCTTTCAGGTTGGCGCCCACCATGCCGATCGCGATAGGCTCCTTTTCGAGCACGAGCGGAAAACCGCAGCATTTCGTCCTTCCCTCGTAATCGACCGGATGGGCGCTCAAGACCGAGATCACCTTTTCAAGCGAAACCGGATTCTCCGGATCGTCGAAACCGAGATACTTGGACGGACGAAGGATATAGCAGCCGTAAAACGGGGCGATGCGGAGATTCTCCAAGGGCCGGGTCACATAACCCCGCAGCACGTCGATCCCGATATCGCCCACGATGATCCAAAGAAGGTGTTTGATCTCGACCCGGCCGTTGTACCGCACGCCATCGGGCGCGAGGAGCGCGTTGATCCGGTCCAGCAGGCCCTCTTCGGTCTTGAGCCGGTAGTTGGCCATGGCCATCACGCCCTGGCAGGTCCCGCAAATCGTCATGATGTCCAGGCCGAGCGCCTCGGCCTGCGCGAAGGTGCGGGCGTTGATCGCCAGCGCGAGATCGGGATCGGCCTCCGTGATCACGCCGGCCCCGCAGCAGGCGGCGTTCAGCATCTCGACGACCTCGATCCCGAGCCGTTTGGTGACCAGCATCGTGGACTGGTAGAGCTCCGGACAGGCCCCTTTCGCGGCGCATCCGGTGTACAGGGCGAATTTCATTCTCGACTCCTTTTATATCGGGGGGCCGCTGCGGCGGGACAGAAATAAGGTCCTCACATGCCCCCCGTACCCCCGCGCTCGCACCGGCAAAGCGGATGCTCGCTTATTTCTTTCGAGCGCGGCGCGCGTCAAAAATCGACCGGACCTGTTTCATTCCCGGGATGGCCGACCTCAGCTTAAACGGAAACGGAACCTTCCCCTTCAGAAACATCCGGATTCCCAGCGGGAGAATCCGCAGGAAGTCTTTGATCCGGAACCCGATCACCTTCATCGGCATCAGCCCTTCGTTCAAGCGGCCCTCCTGCCGTATGATATCCACAAAACTCGTGATGTGGCGGGAGCCCATCGTCTCCGTCAGGCCGGATTGAAGGGAAGCCCGGCGCAAGAGAATGATCGCCTCCATCGGCTTGACGTCTTTCGGACAAACCTCGACGCAGTAATTGCAGCGCGTGCAGTCCCAGATCCCGCCGTCTTCCTGCAAGCGCCCCAGCCGTTCGGGAACGGCCGCCTCGCGCGGATCGGCCGCGAAGCGCCAGGCCTTGGCCAGCGCCGCGGGTCCCGCGAACCCTTTTTCGACTTCGTAGACGGTGCAGGCCGCGACGCAGGCGCCGCACAGGATGCAGGCCTCGACGTTGTTGAAGGCCTTGTAGGCGTCCCGCATCCGGACCGGATCCACCTGCTCGTGCGGCAGCGGTTCGAGCCACGGCCGGATCGACCGGATCTTTTCCCAGAACGGTCCCATCTCGACAACGAGGTCCTTGATCAGCGGCAGGTTTTTGAGCGGGCCGATCCGGATTTCGCCGTGCCGTTCCAGCTCGGGCCTGATCTGCGTCTTGCAGGCCAGCTTCTCGGTCCCGTTGATCTCCATCGCGCAGGAGCCGCAAATGGCGCTGCGGCAGGCATACCGAAACGTCAGGGTGCCGTCCGTCTCGCTCTTCAGGCGCATCAAGGCCTCGAGCACCGTGGTGCCGTGCCCGACGTCGAGCCGGTACGGCTCCTCGTGCGGCTTCGGATCCTTTTCCGGGTTGTATTTTTGGATATGAAACGTGACGCGCATGGGGCGAGTCCAATGGATAACGGTGTCGTATTCTACCAGAGCGGGACGCGGTGTGCAAATGGGATGTCCGGATCACCCCTCGCGTGCGACCGGTGATTTGATTATTTATCCCGGCACGCTTTCTCCAAAGCGGCGGCGTCGAGTTTTTTCATCTGAAGCACCGCCTTCATGACGCGTTCCGATTGGGCGGGATCGGCGTCTTTCATCATCTCGCCCAAAACGGCGGGAACGATTTGCCAGGATAGACCGTACCGGTCTTTAAGCCAGCCGCATTGCCCTTTGGCTCCGCCCTCGGAGAGCTTCTCCCACAGCTCATCCACTTCTTTCTGCGTCTTGCAGTTCACGATGAAGGACACGGCTTCCGTGAATTTGAACACCGGCCCGCCGTTCAAGGCCATGAATTCCTGCCCGTCGAGCCGGAAGGTCACGGTCATGACCGTTCCCTTCGGTCTTCCGGAAACCCTTGCCCCTGCCTCCCCATAACGAGTGACGCTCACGATCTTTGAATTCTTGAAAATGGAGGCATAAAAATTTACGGCTTCCTCCGCGTTGCTATCGAACCACAAACATGGGACGAATTTTTGCATGATGTGAACCACCTTTCTCACTTTTCAGCGATGGTCTTCAGGTTGGCCAGTCCCGTCTCGAAGTCCTTGCCGACGATGCGGTCCATATTGAAAAAGACGTGGATGACCTTCGCCATGTAGGGAAGGGGACCGTGCATCGCCCACGTCACCTTTGTGGTATCGCCTTCGGGTTCCAGCGTGAACTCGGCGACGTTGTGGCCTTCAAACGGCTTGATGAAATCCAGTTTGATCGTGACCTGAGAAGGCGGCGACGACTCTGTAATCTCCATGCGCCCTTTTCCCACTTTGTTGTTGCCTTCCCACTCGTACACGGCGCCTTTGCCGTCGGACGCGCCGCTGTGGATCCTCTGCATCGCGGGGTCCATTTTCTCCCAGGGCGACCAGGCGCCCCAACGGTGGAAATCGTTGATAAGCGCAAAGATCCTCTCCGGAGGGGCTTTGATGCTCGCCGAGCGCCGGACACGGAACGTGTCGGGCCGGGTCGCGGCATAGATGAGAAGAGCGGCGATCAGAACGACCGCCGCGATGGCGATGATCTTTATCATGGATTCCCCCCCTTCTGCTCATCCTTATTTTGTTCTTGAACGCCGCCGCTCGCTTTCCGCCACGAGTTCCGTCAAATCCGCGGCCGGGCGAATCTCGAAGGGCCCTCCCCGCACACCGGGGTGTTTGGACATCAACTGGACGGCGTGGTTCAGATCCCTGGCCTCGAGAATCAAGATGCCGCCCAACTGCTCCTTCGTTTCGGCGTAGGGGCCGTCGGTCACGGAGGCCCTGCCGTTCTGAAACCGCAGCGTCGTGGCGTTCCGGGGCGGCTGCAGCGCTTCCCCGCCGACAAAGTGCCCGTTCTTCCGGAGCACGTCGTCGTAGGCGAAGCAGTCGTCGACGAAGACGTTCCGCTCGCTCTCGGACATCGTTTCCCATTTTTTCGGATCCATGTATCCAAGGCAAATATATTTCATGATATTTCCCTCCCTGTCTTGTATTTTGATCCGGCCCGGCCCTTACGGCCTCACGACGGCTTGCGCTTTTCGACCTGTGCGCGCACCGTGGGATTGTCCGCGGCCTTCCGGACGTCCGGTGGAAAGTCCGACATCTCGAACACCTGGCGAATCTCGATGACGTCGCCCTCTACCGCGGGGCATCGCTTCGCCCACCGGACCGCCTCGTCCTTCGACTTGAGGTCGAGCATCCAATAGCCGCCGATCACTTCCTTCGACTCGATGAAGGGCCCGTCGGTCGCGCTCGGCTTCCCTCCCGCAAATGAAACGCGCGCGCCCTTCGAGATCGGGTGAAGCCCGTCGAGCGAGATGAGCGCTCCGGCCTTCGTCAGCTCCTCGTTGAACTTCATCATCTTGTCGACGGCGTCGGCCGGCGGGGCGAATCCTTCACCCGCCCTCTCTTCGGCCGGGGTGTCGGGTTGGTACACTCTCGGAATCATCATCAGCATGAATCGCATGACCGTATCTCCTTTTGGTTTGGAGCCGGGTTTCCAGGCCGCCTCCGGCGGCCCCGGCTCCGTGTTGGATTGACTGTCTACACTTCATAGTCGTTCCGGGGAGCCCGAAATCGACAACGGGGGAATAAAAAATTTCGTTCGCCGTTTCAGTCCGGCAGTTCGCCCAGCCGCCGATCGAGAAACCGCCGTTCCGGCTCAAGCCGCGTGAGGTCAAGAGCCCGCCGGTAGGAGGCCCGGGCTTCGGCCGTCCGCCCCAGCCGCCGGCACAAGTCCGCACGCGCCGAGTGGGCCAGGTGGTAATCCCGCAGATCGCCGCGCGCCAGAATGGCGTCGATCAAGGCCAGGCCGGCCTCAGGCCCGTCCCGCATGGCCACCGCCACGGCGCGGTTCAGCTCCACCACGGGCGACGGATCCATCCGTGCCAGCAGGTCGTACAGGACGACGATCTGGGCCCAGTCCGTCTCGGAAGCGTCGGACGCCTCGGCGTGCACCGCCGCGAGCGCGGCCTGCAGGCTGTAGGGGCCGAACCGGCGCGTCGTGAGCGCCCGTTCCACAAGCGCCAATCCCTCTTTGATCTGGCCCCGATTCCAAAGCGAACGGTCCTGATCCTCCAGCAGAACCAGGTCCCCGGTCGGCGAGGTGCGCGCGGCGCGTCGTGATTCCTGCAGCAGCATCAGCGCAAGGAGCCCGACCGCCTCCGGCTCCGGCAGCCATTCGACGAGCAGACGGCCGAGGCGGATCGCCTCGCCCGAAAGATCGGCCCGCGTCAGCGACGCGCCCGATGACGCGGCGTAGCCCTCGTTGAAGACGAGATAGATCACCCGCAGCACCGCGGCGAGCCGGTCCGGCAGCTCGGCGTGGGCGGGCACCTGGTAGGGAATGCGCGCGTCGCGGATCTTCGCCTTGGCGCGCACGATGCGCTGCGCCAGGGTGGGCGCGGGGGTGAGGAAGGCGCGGGCGATCTCCTCGGTCGTGAGGCCGCAGACCTCGCGCAACGTGAGGGCCACCCGGGCGTCCGGCGACAGGGCCGGGTGGCAGCAGGTGAAGACGAGCCGCAGCCGGTCGTCCTCGACGCTCTCGTCTTCCCCCGCCTCGGCATCCTCCACGGCCGCGACAGGCTCGGCGACGTCGTCCAGCGCGGTGAAACGGGCGCCCCGTCGCAGGTTGTCGATCGCCTTGAAGCGTCCGGCCGAGACCAGCCAGGCCCGTGGATTGGCGGGCAGCCCCTCGCGCGGCCACTGCTCCAGCGCCGTCCGGAAGGCCTCGTGCAGCGCCTCCTCCGCGAGGTCGAAGTCGCCGAGCAGGCGGATCAGCGTGGCGAGGACGCGGCGCGACTCGGCGCGGTAGACGGCGTCCACCTTTTCGCGCATGCGTTCGGAGGTCTCCTCGCTCATCGGCGGGCCTTCGGTTACTCCTTGTGGAACGGCCTAAGCGGTTTTGGAAATATCGGCGTCATGAGCGATGACTGTAAAGTCGTGCGTCTCATGACGGGATGAGCGGCGGAACGGCTCCAAATGGACTAAGATTTCGGTGCGGGTGTCGCGGAATTCCGAAGTTCAACCAATGCGCGATGGATTTCCAGCGCGTGGTCCTCCGGCTTGACGGAGGGGAAGATCTTGCGGACGATGCCCTGCGGGTCGATGATCACGGTGCTCCTCCGGGCCACCTTGATCCCCATGAAGCTCGTAAGCACGCCGTACTGCGCGGTCACCTGCTGCCGGTCGTCCGCGAGGATCGGAAAGTTCAGTTTGAATTTCTCGGCGAATTTCTTGTGGGATTCGACCGTGTCGACGCTGACGCCGAGGATCTTGGCGTCCAGCCGCTGGATGGCCAGCAGGTTGTCGCGGAAGGAGCAGGCCTCCTTGGTACAACCCGGGGTGTCGTCCTTCGGGTAGAAATACAGGACCACCCACTTTCCGCGCTGCTCGGATAGCGTCACCGGTTTCCCGTCCTGGTCCTGGAGCGTAAAATCGGGGGCGGGCTTCCCCTCCGCCACCGCCGGCTCCGGCGGGTTCGCGTTCACCCGGAAGACGCCGAACCAGACCACCAGCGCGGCGAGGACGATCAATAGAAGAATGCCCGAGAAAAACATTTTCATGATGACCCTTGGACCGGATAATGGGGAATCATAACCTATCTCTCCTGCCTATTCAAGCCCATCCCGCGCGCGAGGTCGGAGGGGAATGGAGTGGATTATATTCTTTTAGGTGAGGCGAGTCAATAATTGGGGAAATAACGTGAGGCGTAGAGGGTCAAAGGTGGAGGGGAAAAGGAGCAAGTAGATTGCAGGAAATTCCCCCTTCGGTCCCTATATATATTATAATGATGCAGATCGAATATATTCGTCCTTTTGGTTGTCGGAGCTATCCCTTAATGTTCGCGATCGGCTTGAGCTGGACGACCTTTTTCGAGACCCCGATAGAGTCCATCGTGTCGACGACTTCGGAAATGTCTTTATAGGCCGTGCCGGCCTCCTCGGCCAGTCCGGACATCGAAACGGCCTTGACGAGAATCCCGTGCTGCTCCATCCGCCGCTGAAGGTCGCTTCCCCGGATCATCCGCTTGGCCGCGTGGCGGGACATGGTCCGGCCCGAGCCGTGCATCGTGGAGCCGAAGGTCTCGGCCTCGGCGGTCTGGGTGCCGAGACAGACGTACGAGCCCGTCTCCATCGAGCCGCCCACGATCACCGGTTGGCCCCAGTCGCGGTAGAGCGTCGGGACTTCGCTTCGGCCGGGCCCGAAACAGCGCGTGGATCCCTTGCGGTGGACGAGAAGCTCGGTCGGTTTTCCGTCGATGTCATACGTCTCGATCTTGGCCACGTTGTGCGCCACGTCGTAGATCGTCTCCAGCCCCAGCCGCTCCGCGTCCTCGTTGAAGACCTGGCTGAAGGCCTCGCGGATCCGGTGCGTGATCACCTGCCGGTTGGCGAAGGCCATGTTCGCGGCGCAGACCATCGCGCCGTAGTAGGCCTGTCCCTCCGGCGAACGGAAAGGAGCGCAGGCCAGCTGCCGGTCCTTGACCGTGATGCCGTATTTCTTCATGGCCGTATCGAACACCCGGAGATAATCGGTGCCGATCTGATGCCCGAAGCCGCGCGAGCCGCAATGGACCATCACGACCACTTGGTCCTGCCCGAAGATCCCGATCGCGCGGGCCAGCTTCTCGTCGTAAATGTTTTCCTGCGAGGCCACCTGGATCTCGAGATAATGGTTGCCGGAGCCGAGCGTTCCGATCTGACCGATCCCCCGCTCGATCGCGTGCGCGCTCACCTTGGACGGATCGCCGCCCGGGAGACAGCCGCCGCCTTCGACCCGGTCGCGGTCCAGGGCCCATCCGTATCCTTTTCTGATGCACCAGTCCACGCCGCGCGTCATCACCTCCGACAACTCTTTCTTGTCGATCTTGACGAACCCCTTCGCGCCCACCCCGGCCGGCACCTTGTTGAACAGGACGTTCAGCAGGTCCCGGAGACGCGGCTTAACGTCCGCCAGCTTCAGGTCGGTCCGGATCAGCCGCATCCCGCAATTGATGTCGAACCCGATCCCGCCGGGCGAAATCACGCCGTCCTTCGTCGAGAAGGCCGCCACGCCGCCGATCGGAAATCCGTAGCCCCAATGGCCGTCCGGCATGCAAAGCGCGTATTTTTGTATGCCCGGAAGACAGGCCACATTCGTGACCTGCTCGAACACGCCCGCATCCATCTCTTTCAGCAGCTTGTCCGAGGCGTAGATCCGCGCCGGAACGCGCATGCCTTCCTTCTCGGTCGTCGGAATTTCCCAGAGATTGTCTTTGACTTTGTTGATTTGCATAGGCCGTATATGTCTTATATGTCCACGACCACGCGGGCCTTCCAGCCGCCCGTCTCGGTCCGGACCACCTCGAACTGATGATAGGTCACGGCCTTGGCATCGGCCCGGAGGCCGTGACGCTTGGGATCGATCGGCTCTCCCCGGACGGTGGAGCTGAGACTCCACTCCCCGTTTTGTTTCAATTGAACGCTGAATTCCCTGAACAGAAGCCTCTCCGCGTCTTTCAAATAGATCAGCTCCGACAGCCAGTCGTACAGGAGCTGATCGATCTGTTCATGCTGGAGGCGGATTTCTTTTTGAACCTTGGGCCGGAGCCGGCGCGTGTCCGCCATTCCCTCAAAGAGGGCCTGACCCGCCGCCTGGAACAGCTCGGCGGGCGTGTCGCCCGTCGCCTCGAACGCCATGTCGGCAATGGCGGTGTCTTCGAGAAAAGTATACGCCTGACTCATAACTCAAGCACTTTCGGGAAGCGGGTGAGGTTTTCGCAACCGGTCGGGGTTACCACGACCAGGTCCTCGATCCGGACCGCCCCGATCTCGGGATAGTACAGCCCCGGCTCGACCGTAACGACCTCTCCCGCCTTCAGGGTCCATTCGGACTTGCTGATCCTGGGAGGCTCGTGGATGTCGAGGCCGACGCCGTGGCCGGTGCCGTGGAAAAAACCCTGCATCCGGCCGTTCTTCGGACCGGTCGGATACCCCGACTGCTCGAAGATCGTCATGATCCGCCGGTGGATCGTCCGGCCTTCCGCCCCGTCGCGGACCATCGCGATGCCCTCTTCCTGCGCGCGGCGGACGGCGTCGTACAAGGTCCGGAGCGCGTCCGGGGCCCGGCCCTTCACCACGGTCCGCGTCATGTCGGCGTAGTACCGCGTCCGGGCCGACCGGGGAAAAACGTCCATCACGATCGACTGGTTGGGCCGCAAGGGGCCGGAGCCTTCGTCATGCGGATCGCATCCCTGGAGGCCGCAGGCCACGATCGTGTGCTGGGCGATGCAGTCCATCTCCATCAATTTCACGTTGATGATTTTCTTGATCGCCTCGGAGGTCAGGGTCCCTTCGCTCCAGTGCAGCTCGTCCTTTTTGATCTTGGATTCCCGGATCACCTCGACCGCGGCCTCCACGGCGGCCTCGGTCGCCCGCTGGGTCTGGGTGATCGCCTCGATCTCCTCGGCCGACTTCAGGACCCGCTCCTCAAAGAAGGGGTCCGGCTTGGTCGTCAGCGCATAGCCTTTCGATTGAAGCCCCTGGGCATGGCGGAACCCGAAATCGCCTGGGATGAGAAGCCGCCGCACGCCGCGGACCTTGAGACAGGCGTCCACCACGTCGATCGTTTTGGGCTCGGCCAGGCCCTGCTCTTTCAATTTCTGCTCGATCGCCGAATAGGACAACACCTCGTTCACGCGCGCCTGGGCCCGGGCCCGGTCGAGCTCCAGGTCGCTCATCACGAGCGTCTTTCGCCCGTCGGTCTGAATGAAAATGAAGGGATCGGGGGCCAGAAACCGGGTGGCGTAGTAGAGGTTCGAATCCAGCTCGCTGTTCGCGATCATCAGGACGGCCTGGTCGTTTTTCATCGCATGCTCCTTTCGGAGGGTATTATAAACGGCCGCGGAAAGTAATGCAATCTCCCGCCCGTCCTAAAAAGACCGGGCGGACCGACGGGACGGGGGATTGAAAAACCGCACCGAAGGATGTTTGAAGAACCCGATCAGGATCATCCCGGCCAGGAATCCCCCGATGTGCGCGAACCAGGCGACGCCGCCGGCGGAGCCCCCGCCGCCGACCGAGGCCGTGCCGCTGATCACCTGAAGGACGAACCAGAAAATCAGCACGACGCCGGCCGGCACGTACATCCGCCAGAAGAAGAATCCCAACGGGATCAGGACGAAGACGCGGGCCCGCGGGTAGAGCAACAGATATGCGCCGAGCACGCCCGATATGGCGCCGCTCGCGCCGATCATGGGCGCCGCCGAAGCGGGATCGGCCAGGGCGTGGCTCATCGCCGCGATCACCCCGCAGATCAGATAAAAAAACACGAAGCGGACGTGCCCCATCGCGTCCTCGATGTTGTTTCCGAAGATCCAGAGATAGAGCATGTTCCCGATCAGGTGCAGGAACCCCCCGTGCAGGAACATGCTGGTGATCAGGCTCAGGGCGGCGGGCACGGCCGTCACCCCGCGGGGCAGGGACGCTTCTCCAAAGATCACGCCCGGAATCGCCCCGTATTGGTAGACGAAGCGCTGCCCGGCCTGCGGACCCAGGGTCAGCTGGTAGAAAAAAACCAGGGTCGCGGCCGCAACGATGCCGATCATCGCAACGGGCGTCGTCTCGGTCGGATTGTCGTCATGAAGCGGGATCATCGCGCCGGCTCGAATGGAACGAACGATGGGGATAAGGTAGCGGATTGGATGGGACCCGTCAAGGGGCGGGGCCTTGCGATTTTTATCGGGCCGATTTAAGATAGCGCCATGCGTTTCTGGGAAAAACTTCGGGCCCGCCTTCAAGGCCGCCCCAAGTCCCCGCCCCGGGTGGCCCTCGTCCTCGGCGGCGGCGCGGCGCGGGGCTTCGCCCACGTCGGGGTGATCCGCGTCCTGGAACGGGAGAAGATCCCGATCGACATGATCGTGGGCACCAGCGTGGGCAGCCTCATCGGGGCGATCTACGCCGCGGGCGCGGCCGGCCCGAACCTGGAAAGGATCGCCCTCCAACTGGAGCGGGACGACCTGGTGGACTACTCCATCCTCGCGCTCAGGAAGGGACTGATCATCGGAGACCGGCTGGAGCGCTTCGTCTCGGAGAAGGTGGGCGTTTCGCGCATCGAGGATCTCAAGCTTCCCTTCGCGGCCGTCGCGACCGATATCCGGACCGGCGAGCGCGTCATCCTGGACCGCGGCCCTCTGGCGACCGCCGTGCATGCCAGTTGCGCGCTGCCGGCCGTCTTCCAGCCGGTCGAACTGGACGGGAAGCTTCTGGTCGACGGCGGCGTGCTGGAACCGCTTCCGGTGCCCACGGCCAAATTCCTCGGAGCGGACGTGACGATCGCGGTGGACGTCGGGACCCGGATCAAGAAGATCCAGTCCTCGGACGTCGTGACCGTCGTGATTCAGGCGCTCAGCATTTCGGGGGCCGAGATGCGGCGGCGCCACGCGCTGGAGGCCGACGTGTTGATCCATCCCGACGTCAACGGGGTCGGCGCCTTTGATTTCGCTCAAAAGGAACGCTGCGTGGAGGCCGGGGCGGCCGCCGCCCGCGAAGCCCTCCCCCGCATCCGCGAAGTTCTAAGCGCCCGCCGCATCCTCCCCCGCCGATCGTAAAAAAACGAAGGCCGGGTCTTGATGCAGACCCGGCCTTCCCTTATCGAGCCGACTACGGCTTGCGCGTCCGGTTTATCGCTGGAAGATCGGCCGCCGCCATTTGCTCGGTCCGCCCCCGTTTGAGTTCCGGGGCCGGAACGATCTTCGGGGCGCTTCTTCCTGAACCTCTCCGCGGCTCTCGAACCCGGTGATCGTCACCTGGGGGATCTTCGACCCGATCAGCCGCTCGATATCCCGGAGGTTGCCCCGTTCGTTCGGGGACATCAACGAGATGGCGTCGCCCGTCGCCTCGGCGCGGGCGGTCCTTCCGATCCGGTGGACATAATCCTCCGGTGAGTCCGGAAACTCGTAATTCACCACGTGCGAAATCCCCTTGACGTCCAGTCCGCGCGCGGCGATGTTCGTCGCGACCAGCACCTGGATCGCGCCTCTCCGGAAGTCGTCCAGCGTTCGGGTCCGCGCATTCTGGCTCTTGTTGCTGTGAAGGGCCGCCACCCGTTTTCCCTTTCCCTCGAGCTGGCGCGCCAGATGGTCCGCGCGGTGCTTCGTGCGCGTGAAGACGAGCACATGGTCCATCTTTTCCTTTTCAATCAGATGGAGAAGAAGGTCCCGCTTTCGCGAAGCGTCCACCGGATAGACCACCTGACGGACCCCGTCGGCCGGCGTCCCCTGCCGCGCGATCTGGATCATGACCGGGTGCTTCAAAATTTCATGCGAAAGCTTCCGGATCTCTTCCGGCATGGTGGCCGAGAAGAAAAGCGTCTGCCGCTGAAGCGGGAGATTCTTGATGATCGTCCGGACGTCCGGAATGAAGCCCATGTCGAGCATCCGGTCCGCCTCGTCGATCACCAACACCTCGAGGCTTCTGAAATTCAGATGGCCCTGCCGCATATGGTCCAGCAAGCGGCCCGGGGTCGCCACAAGGATGTCCGCCCCTTGACGGAGCGTCGTCGTCTGCCGATCGAGGTTCACGCCGCCGAAGACGACCGCGGTCCGCAGCCGCAGGAAGCGGCCGTAGGTCCGGACGCTTTCATACACCTGCGCCGCCAGCTCGCGCGTGGGAACGAGCACCAGCACGCGAAGCGACGGGGAACGTCCCTCGCGCAGCTTGTGCAGAATCGGCAGGGTGAAACCGGCCGTCTTGCCGGTTCCGGTCTGGGCGCAGCCGATCACGTCCTTTCCCTCCAGAACGGCCGGGATGGCCTGTTCCTGGATCGGGGTCGGGTTTTCATAATTTTTCGCCTTGACGGCGCGTAGAATTTCCGGGGCAAGCCCCATTTCTTCAAACGTCATTCTTTGTTACTCCTATCTATGGGACCGCAGTCCCGTGCATGATTGCGAACCGGCCGGCGGTTGTCAGGCCATGGCTCGTTCATACGAGTCCATGCCCGGCTGTGCCGGTCATTCGCCTTGATTGAAGAACCTTTAGAAGTATTGAAGGTCAATCGGTAAGAATGGATGGACCCGCTTCTGAGGAGGGATCGTATTCTCGCGGATACCGCCTCGTGGTTCGTCAAAACTGAATGACTATAACACAAAGGAATGGAATTAGCAAGCACTAATACAAACGACTTTAATCCTGTTCCATCGGCGGGTCCTGTCCTTCGGCAGCCCCATCCGTCCTCACTGCGTACTCTCCGATGTTTTATTCGGGGAATCACACGAAAGAGCCCTTGGCCTTTCCGTTGCGGGCGGACAGGGCGCCCCGCCTTCGGCCACCCGCCGAATGCACCCTACGTCAGGTCGTTCGCAGTAAATATTGATCGCAAACGATAGAGGCTTGACATTAGACCGGATTCATATTCTACTGAACGGGTATGTCCTCCATCTCACATCAAGGGACGACGGCCCTTGTCACCGGCGCCTCCAGCGGGATCGGCCTCGAGCTCAGCCGGCTGCTGGCGCGGGACGGCTGCCGCCTCGTGCTCGTGGCGAGAGACCGTGACCGCTTGGAAAAGGCCGCGCGGGAATTGCGGGAGCGGTTCAACGTCTCCGTCAAAGTCATCCCAACGGATCTTTCGAAGCCGCAGGCGCCCGAGGCGATCGTCCGGGAGCTTGAGCATGCATCGATCGAGATCGACATTCTCGTGAACAACGCCGGCTACGCCGTCTATGGCCCCTTCCTCAAGACGGATCCTGGGGTCGAGCTCGAAATGATGCAGGTGAATATGGCGAGCCTGACTCATCTGACGAAACGGCTTCTGCCGCACATGGTCAAAACGAAAGCGGGCCGGATCATGAACGTCGCCTCGACCGCGGCCTTCGCGCCGGGGCCGTTGATGGCGGTCTATTATGCGACCAAGGCCTACGTCCTCTCCTTCTCCGAGGCGCTGGCCGACGAGCTGCGCGGAACGGGCGTCACCGTGACGGCGCTCTGCCCGGGGGCCACCGAGACCGGCTTTCAGAAAAGGGCCGGAGCGGAAGATTCGATGATGTTCAAGCCGTGGAAGGTGATGGACGCCGGGACGGTCGCCCGGGTCGGCTATGAAGGAATGATGAAGGGGAAAACGGTCGTGATCCCCGGGCTGCTGAACAAGCTGTTGGTCTTTTCGATCCGCCTCGGCCCGAGGCGTTACGTCACGCGGATCGCAAGGTTGATGCAGGAAAGACGGAAGCCGAAATCCTGAACCGTTCAGGCCGTCACGCCCACGGTGACTTTGCGGAAGCGGGCGGGCGCGGCGCCGTGGGACATCTCGGCCGTCTGGCCCGGCTGGCCCTTTCCGCAGTTCACGACGCCCCAGAGCGTCCAGTGGTCGCCGTCGCAGACGGCGTCGCAGGAGCCCCAGAACTCCGGCGTGATCCCCTGGTAGGTGCAGTTCTTGAGCATCGCGCCGCGCCGGCCTTTCCTGATTTCCCAGCCGATCTCGCAGCCGAACTGGAAATTATACCGCATCTGGTCGATCGACCAGCTTTTGTTCGTGCACATGAAAATGCCGTCCTTCGTATCCGCGATCAGCTCGTCCAGCGTCCGGTCGCCCGGCATCAGGCTTAAGTTCGTGATCCTGATCATCGGAAGCGAGGCCCAGCTGTCGGCGCGGCCGCAGCCGCGGCTGGGCTCCCGGATCACCGGCGCGAATTCGCGGTTGGTGTGGTAGCCCACGAAAATTCCGTTTTGAACGATGGGCCAGCGCTGCGCCCGGACGCCGTCGTCGTCGTAGCCGAAAGTCGAAAGCCCGCCCGGCACGGTCGAGTCGGCCATCAGGGTCACCCGCTCCGAGCCGTAGCGGAACTTTTTGTACTTCTCCATTGTCAGAAAGCTCCGGCCGGCGTAATTCTCCTCCAGGCCCAGGACGCGATCCAGCTCCGAGGGATGGCCCATCGATTCATGGATCTGGAGGGCGAGCTGCGTCCCGTCCAGGATCAGGTCTTTTTTGCCCGGGGGACACGGCTTCGCGGTCAGCAGCGCCACGGCCTCTTCGCGGGTTTTCTCGGCGTTCTCGATCAACGCGAGCCCCCGGACCAGCTCGTAGCCCATTCCCATGTACTGCCCGCCGAAGCTCATCGGGTAGGAGCGTTTCTGGACCTCGCCGTTCTCCACGGCGGTCGCGGCGTAGCCCGCGCCGGTGCGGGTCAGGGTCTGGTCGACGAAGGTCCCTTCGCTCGTCGCGAGCCATTGCCGCTCCCGGACGCATCCCATCGTCGACTCGGCGACCTTGATGCGGCGGTCCTTCCGGAGGATCTCATCGATGCGAAACAGCAGGTCCAGTTTCTCGCTCACCGGCACCTTGAACGGATCGATCACGAGCGGCGTCTGCCACGCGGTGTCCACGACGTCCTCTTTCGAGAGGCGGACGTTTCCCTTTTTAAGCTTCGCGCTCGCCTTCGCGATCCGGCAGGCCAACACCGCGGTCTTTCGAATGTCCTCCTTGGCCAGCGAGGGGCCGGCCGCAAAGCCCCACGCGCCGTCCGCGATCACCCGCACGCCGAGCCCGAGCGACTCGTCCTGGCGCATCTCGCCCAGCTCCCCGTTCCGGACCGTCAAATCTTCGACCGTCGTTTGTAGGATCCGCACGTCGGCGTACGATGCCCCGTGGCGTTTCGCGGTGTTTAAAGCAATCGCGGTTAAATCGCGCATGGATCTATCTCCTCATCCGTTGCATAAACGGGTCCTGTCCTTCGGCAGCCCCGCCTTCGGCCACCCGTTTATGCGTCGGGATACAGAACATCTTTCAAAACCTCGTCCCGCTCGAAAAATTGAACCCCCGGATCTTCACCGCCGGGCAGACGATCCCCCCGCCCCAGAAGGCGTGGGCGTAGGCCGTTTCGCGGCCCAGCGCCTCGACCCGGTTGAAGGCCCCGACGACGCTCTCGGTGAAGCGGAAATTTTTCACGGGATGCCTGACCTTTCCCTTCTCGACCAGGAAGACGCCGTCCCGGGTCATGCCTGTGATCGTCAACGTGACCGGGTCGAGAATGTTGGTGTAATGGAAATGGGTGATCAGCAGACCGCGGTCGGTCGACGCGACCATTTCGTCGACCGAGGAATTTCCGCCCTCCAGCATCAGATTGAGCGGCATCGGGCCGTTGGTATTGGGCTGCGGCAGGGCGTGGCCGGTCGAGGACGTTCCGGCCTCCTTCGCCGTTTTCCGGTCGTGCACGACCGCCTTCGCCACGCCCCGGTCTACAAGAACGACGCGGCGGCGCGGCATGCCCTCGTAATCGAAATTCAGGCCGAGCGTCCGGGGATTGTAGACGTCGTCCACGATCACGACCTTCTCGCTCAAGATCTTCCGGCCCAGCCTGCCCGACACGAAGCTGCGGCCTTCGAGATACGGCAGCGCGCCGAACCCTTCCCAGGCCATGAAGAGCAGAAGCTCCGCGACGGCGGCCGGCTCCAGGATCACGTCGTAGGCCCCCGGCGGCAGGACCCTGGGACCGCGGCCCGCCAGGGCCTTCTCGATGGCGACGGACGTCAGGGCCTCGGGGTGAACGGCGCGGATGTTCGGGTGGGTCGCGTCCGCCCAGCCGGAACTGTCGCGGGCCATCACCGTCACGCTGAAGCTGGCCGAGGTGTAGGCGTTGTACGCGAAGAGGCCGTTCGAATTCGCCAGGCCCGTCGCCTGCATTCCGTGCGAGAAGATCCCGGCCGCCGTCGTCTTTTTCTTCCGACAGGCCGCCACGGCGCGGCGGATGCAATCCACCTTTTCATCCGGCGTGACGGCCATCGTCTCCGGGACGGCATGGGAGAGCGGCCGGTAGGTCTGCGGCCCGGGGAAAGACAAGAGCGCGGGATCTTCCGGCTGGACCGACGCGATTTGAACGGCCTTCCGAAGCGTCCGCTCCAGGGTGGCGCGGTCGAAGCGGTTGCAGCTCGCCCGTCCCTGGCGCCTCCCCTTTTGAACGCGGATCACGGCCTCGGCGTTTCCGGTCTCGATGTGCTGCGAGACGATGTTGTTCCCGAAGCGGGTGAGGCCTTCCTGCTGCGCCGCGAGCAAGACCTCCACGGCCGTTCCGTCGGCCAGCGCCGTCACCTGTTTTACGATGTCGCGAAAGCGGGATTCGTTCATGATCGGTCAGCGCGCGTGTTGGTCGGGGTCATGGCCGGGGTGGTCTTCGTGAGGCTCGTCATGGTGCTCTCCCGGTGGGACGGCTTCGTCGTGGGTCTGCCCGCCGGGCGGCATTTCGTCCATCTGCATGCCGGGCATCCATTCCATGTTTTCCTCGTGGCCGTGGTGATGGCCGTGATGAACCTGTTTGGGGGCCAGCCAGGCATAAACGGTCAGGCTCAAAAGAACGAGCGCGGTCGCGGCCCCCAGCGCCAGCACCCCCTTGCGGTCCTTCGGATCGCGGCTCGCGCCCCGATCGAGCAGCGGCACGATGAGGATGAGCAGGAACAAAACGATCGTGCTGTACAGGATCCCGGCCATGCCCAAAAAATTTTCGGCGCCGTACTGCCAGAGATAGATCCAGGGCGGCTTGACGCCGGTCTCTACGGAGGAGGCCTCGGGCTGCAAGGGGGCGGAAACGAGCGCCGCGAGGATCGCGACAAGGCCGTAGAAAACGAGGCTGAACCGGATGATCCCGAACAGATGTTCGGAAAACGTCCCGCTCAACTCGGACTGCGGGACTTCGGGCAGTTTGGAATGCGGCCCGCGGGGAAGCGGCGAGATGTTGAAGACATGAATCAGATAAAAATGGCCGACGATCAAAAAGACCAAAAGCAGCGGGGCCAGCGAGACGTGAAAACTGTACATCCGCGCGCTCATCGAGACGCTCTTCGTCAGGCCCTCCCCCAGCAGGCCTCCGAGGGGACCCAGAAGACCCACGACGAACTGATAGTGCTCCAGGGCCTCGGACCCTTCCTGGTCCCACTTGATGACCGTCCCCGAAAAGTACGAAAGCATCGTCGCGGTAAAAAACAGCCCGACGCCGAAATACCAGGTCAGGGCGCGCGGGGCTTTGTAGGACCCGCTGTAAAATACCCGGAGGAGATGCGCGCACATCGATAGGATCACGGCCTGCGCCGTCCAGTAATGGAAGGAACGGAGCCACCGGCCGCCGGCGACCTGCTCCGCGATATAATGGACGCTGCGGTTGGCCTGGTCCGGCTGGGGATTGAAGAATTGGGTCAGGATCAGGCCGGTGAGAAACAGGAGGGCAAAGCCCGTCAGCGTGATTCCGCCGAGGCAATAGCCGAGATTCTTGGCGTGGGCCGGGACCGGAAAAGAAAGGCGGCTCAGGCGGGTCCATTGATCCAGTCGATTCCAGAGACTGCCGTTCGACATGCGACCTCGAATCGATTGTGCGGCGGAACAAGAATGTCGATTCTACTCGAACGAAGAGTGTTTGTCAAAGTAGTTACTCAGCGAGCGAAGGTCGCGAGAGGGGGAGGCTCCATTCCGCCTTCGGCGGATGGAGGGGGCGACGCGAGCCCCTACAAACGGTCGATCATTTGTCAAAACTCAAGCGCTCTTGGCGCATCGGAAACCGAGATCCCCGAAACTGAAGACGGGGTCGAAATAAAGACGGTAGGAGGCCCTGGCTTCGTGCGCGGTGATCTCCCGCGCCTCGTCCTCCCGCTGATGGCCGAAACTCCGGGCCCAGGATTTTCCACGGATGACCTTGAAGCGCCGGCCGTATTTATCGGACGGAACCGCGTTTCCCGGATACGGCTGGTACCAGTCCTCGGTCCATTCCCAGACGTTGCCCTCCAGATCCAGGACCTTGTAGAAGCTCGCGCCCTGCGGATAGGACCCGACCGGCCGCAGTCCGTCCGAGAGCAGATTGGCCTTGCCGGCATCGAATTCGTTCCCCCAGGGATAGCGAAGACCCTCCGGCCCGCGGGCGGCCTTTTCCCACTCGGCCTCGGTGGGAAGCCGTTTTCCGGCCCAGGCACAATAGGCCGCGGCCTGATACCAGGTCACGTCCGTCACGGGATAGCGATCCCGGCCCGGGGGGTACGCATCGGCCTCCCAGGACGCGGGGGACTGCGCGCGCCGCGCGCGGATGTAGGCCGCGAAATCCCGGTTGGTCGCCTCGTAGCGGTCGAGAAAAAAACCGGGCAGGTTCACGGTGCGGGCCGGGGCCTCATCCTGAAACCAGGGCTTGATCAAGCCCAGATCCACGCTCCGGCCCTGAAGATCTTTTTCATCGCTTCCCATCGTGAAGGGGCCGGGAGGAATCCAGACCATCCCGGGGGGCGGCGACGAACAGGCGAACGCGCCCGCGCAGACTCCCAGAAAGACTCCGAGGAGGATCCAAAACCGAACGGTTTTATTTGGACGGGCCGGATGCCGTTGCGATTTCATCATGACGCTCGCGTCACGCATGATAACAATTCCCTTCGCGAAAAATCAACGCGGGCGATCCCCGCCCCGAGCGCCGAGGCAGGCCGGAGCTGCCATCGATAAGCGGCCATGATCAAACACACACGACAGACTTAGAGTGACATCCGGCGGGTGGCCGAAGGCGGGCGCCCCATCCGCCCGCAACGGACAGGCCAAGGAGTTTTTCGTGTGGTTCCCCTGCGAATCCCGGGAAGATGCGGAGTGAGGACGGATGGGGCTGCCGCAGGACAGGACCCGCCGGGTGTGAGTCGATGTAAGCAGTCATGGGTACAACCCCACGGTGCCGCCCCTGCGCGCTGCTCAGCCGGCGTTGCAAAATCGCAGGGGATGTGCGATTCTATTTCGTCATGGATCTGTTTGAAACAAAAGAACCCCAAGGTCCCCCGCCGCCGCTGGCCGAGCGGATGCGGCCGGGAACGCTCAACGAGTTCGTCGGACAGGAGCATCTCGTCGGGCCGGGCCATTTCCTATCGACCGTTCTGCGATCGGACCATCCCCCCTCGATCATTTTTTGGGGCCCGCCCGGCTCCGGCAAGACCACCCTCGCGCGGATCATCGCGCGGGCCACGCAGTGCCGCTTCGTCTTTTTCTCGGCCGTGCTGGCCGGCGTGAAAGAGGTCCGCGAGATCGTGGCCGAGGCCAAGGTCCGGAAAAAAACGGAGGGGAAGCGGACGATCCTTTTCGTGGACGAGATCCACCGCTTCAACCGGAGCCAGCAGGACGCGTTTCTCCCCCACGTGGAGGACGGGACGATCATACTGATGGGCGCGACGACCGAGAACCCGAGTTTCGAAGTCAACGCCCCTTTGCTCTCCCGCTGCCGCGTCCTGGTTTTAAAATCGCTCGAGCCGGATCATATCGTCCGCGTCCTCCGACAGGCCCTCACCGATCCGGAGCGGGGCCTGGGCAAGATGGCGATCGACGCGGCGCCGGAACTTTTGGAAGAGATGGCCGACTGGTCGGAGGGGGACGCGCGACGGGCCTTGAACCTTCTCGAGGCGGCCGTCGCGTTGTGTCCGGAGAAGGACGGGAAACGGCATCTGACCGAGAAAGAGGTCCGGGAGGCGGCCCAGACCCGTCTGTTGCTGTTCGACAAAAGCCGCGAGGAGCATTACAACGTCATCTCGGCCTTCATCAAGAGCATGCGCGGAAGCGATCCGGACGCCGCGGTCTACTGGCTGGCCCGGATGCTCGAGGCCGGGGAAGACCCCCTTTTCATTGCACGACGGATGGTCATCTTCGCCTCGGAAGACGTCGGCAACGCCGATCCGCAGGCGCTTCCGATCGCCGTCGCCGCGCTCCAGGCCTTTCACGCCGTCGGCCTGCCCGAGGGCTGGATTCCCTTGAGTCAGGCCGCGACCTATCTGGCCTCGGCGCCGAAGAGCAACGCGAGCTACACGGCGTATAAGAAAGCGGCGAGGGCTTCCAGGGATCACGGCAGCCTCCCCGTCCCGCTGCACCTTCGCAACGCCCCGACGCGCCTGATGGAAACGCTCGGCTACGGCAAGGGCTATCAATACCCGCACGACCTCCCGGATCAGCTCGCGGCGCAGGATTATCTGCCGGAGGCCCTGCGGAAAGAACGGTACTACGAGCCCAAGGAGGTCGGACACGAAAAAGAAATCCGAAAGCGCCTCGACGAAATCCGCGAGCAAAGGAAAAAAATCCGCAAAGAAGCCGGGGAAGAATAAGTCCTCCGACCGCTGGCTCGAGATCGGCGTCGAGTGCGGCGCCGACGCAGGCGACGCCGTCGCCGAGCGGCTCGGGCCCTACGGCGAGGGCGGGGCTGCGGTCGAGTCGCGCCCGGTGGGGAAGGCCCGGCTTTCCGACGAGCCGGTTTCCGCTTTGGTTTGGGTCAGGATCTATCTTCCCGCGGCCGTTTGGAAGCGCAAGCGGCCCCGCATCGAGCGAGCGCTGCGGGAGCTCCGCAAGGAATATTCCCTCTCAAAGATCCGGACGCGCGCCTTGGGCCCGGAGGACTGGGCCGAGCAATGGAAGAAGGGCTACCAAACCCGGAAGGTCGGCCGACGGACGGTGATCGTGCCGTCCTGGAAAAGGTATCGTCCGAAACGAAATGAAATCGCGGTGACGATGGACCCGGGCATGGCCTTCGGGAGCGGGCTTCATCCCACGACGCGGCTCTGTCTCATCGCGCTGGAAAAATATCTCAGGACCGGCGACCGGGTCCTGGATGTCGGCACCGGTTCCGGGATCCTCGCGATCGCGGCCGCGAAGCTTTGCGCCGGCTCCGTCGACGCGCTGGACATCGAACCCGCCGCAATCGACGCGGCCAAGCGCAATGCAACCGAAAACGGCGTCGCCAAAAGCGTCAAGCTTTATCTTGGAACATTGAAGGAGCTCGGCGCGACGATCCGGCCGGCCGGCCTCGTCCTGGTCAACATCTTGGCCTACGCGATCATCCGCATGCTGCCGGAACTGAAGTCCAAGCTCCGGCCGGGCGGGCTTCTCATCACCGGCGGGATTCTGGCCGAGTTCCGTCCCGATGTTGAAGCCGCGTTGAGGCGGGAAGGCTTCGAAGTGATCGAAGCGCTTCAGGAAGAAGACTGGGTCACGCTCGTCGCGCGAAGGGGTGCTTCATGATAATGACGGCGTCTCGGTCTGTACATTCCCCCGAGAGCCCCGGCCAGGCCCCTCGTCATCTTGCGTCGGATCAATTCACCGGAGCTTTGTACAGGTCCAACATTCGAAAGCTGCGATAGGCGATCGTATTCGAGACCTGGGCGATCATTCCAATGCTGCCATCCGGCCGCACTTCAATGGATTGATTATAAGGACCGGGGATCGGGACCGGGATCCCCGCCAGAAAGTGATAGTCGCCGTTCAAGAGAAGAGAGGCGCTGCCCAGCGCCTGGGAATAAACCCCCAAATCGGTCAGGATCATCGGAGTCGCCGTCATCGTCGTTTGGTCGACATTCAGCACATAACCCCGACTGTTCGCGGTTGGGAACAGCGAATGGCGTGTATTGCCGTTATCAAACATCGACAGAACACTCGTGCCGTTCAGCTCAAAGCCCACGTCGTGCTGATGCGAAAACCAGGGATAGGGGTCGCTGGAATTGATCGTAAAGTCGCCGTCCTTCCCGAGTTTCCAAACCACGTCGCCCGTGCCGGTTCCGTTGTTATAGTCGATCTTGAACACCCAGTCCTGGTGACGCGCGGAATAGACCAAGCTCCCGTCCGAGACGTAGTCGATGGAGTTCCCGTGCAGCCAGTCGTTGGCCAGGCTGCCTAGGAACAAGGGGGGACATCCCCCCTGACCCTGCCGGCAGGTTTCGCCGAGCACCGCGGCGCGATTCACATCCAGATGGTCAAAGGAGTTCCAAAACCAGGCCACCTGCCAGTTCGTATCGAGATCGATGATCATGTCCCCGACGATATCCACGGGATTCGCGGCCGAAGATCCCTGGGTTCCGTCCGTAAAAACCTTTTCTGCAACGGCCAATACCACGGTATGCCCGTTCTTCAACCGAATGGCGTCGTGCGTAAACGAGCCGACAAGACACTGGGTGGAACCCAACTGGCACGAGGAGGTCTGCCCCATCGCCACCACTTGCTCGGAGACCCGCGCCGCGTTTGTCTCATGGATGACATTGCCCGTCAGGTCGATCTCCCTCAAGACGGCGTTCGGCCCGTACATCCCGTTCAAATCGGTTCCAACCGCCAGGAGCAAAATTGTTCCTCCGGCCACCGGCCCGGTGACCAAGGGTGTCGTCCCCGAAGGATCCTGATAATACCAGATCGGATAGCCCGACAGATCGAAGGCTACCGGAAAATAACCCACGGTGATCGGGGTCTCGAGCAACACGTGGTTGGCCAGGCTGTCCTGCAACCCCGGAGGATTGGGAAAAGTAACCGGAGGGAACGTGACCGTAGGGATCCCCGTCTGGAAAGCAAGCGTGGGTCCGGCCACGACCTTGAGTCCCGTTACCGTTTCCGAACGCATGTAGTACACCGAATCCGCCCGCATACCGGCGACATAAAAATTCATGCTGGCCGGCGGGACGCATGGAAGCCAGCCCGTGCTGTCGACATTGCCCACGGTCCCCTTGCGCCAGAAACGCACCTGCATGAAACTGCCCAACGAACAAGAGGGGGCGCTGAACAAAGCGATCAGCGGGTTGGCCGTCGCACTGACCACCGGGCTGCTCCCGGAAAGTCGCGACGTCAACTGGAAGCTGATGGACGCTTGAGCCGTGGCCTGCGTGGCGTTGTTTCGCGCCGTCACCTGGATCTGGAAAGTACCGTCGTACTTGGCCGGGGCCACCTGGAACGTGTTCGTCGTACTGTAATCCCGCATCATGATGAGCAGGTTGGGAGAGGGACCGGCACTGAAGCGGAAAGAAATCGTGCCGGGATCCGAGTCCGTGGCGGTCGCGGTCAGCGATATGGTTGTTCCGACCGGCTGGGGCGAGGCCGGCAACGCCGCAAGATCCACGGTTATGGCCGCCGCCGCTTGATAACTCGTTGCGGCTATTATGAATAAAACCGCGGGTAAAACGAAGCGTTTCTTTATTGAAAGCGGTGTCATAAGCTTTGCTCCTGATTTAGACCCCGGGGTTCCGGGCTGGAACATCGTATTCTTGGCCGCGTCCAGGGTGTCGGACGAAGCACCTGTTCTTGCACAAAAGCGGAAGCATTATAAATTTTTTCGGGCTCCAGGTCAATCCCTCGAAAGTGGGGTTTTCCACTCCGAAAAACCCCTACTGCGATGCCGTTGCGGGCCCGGGACGTTCAAACGCGGTCTCTATATATTGGTTCGGGACCTTACGGGGTTTCGGTGATCTGGGTGCGGCGTTCCTTGCCCGCGCCGCCGTAGACCATGAAGACTTTCTTCCCCTGCCGGACGTGGTAGACCGCCCAGGCGGGCGCTTTTCCGTCGTAGGAGGCGTCGGGGTCCTCGCCGGAGGCCTTGAGGTGGTCGGGATAGGTGATGCCGACGTCGACCACTTCGGCCAGAAGGCATTCGGTGGTAAAACCCTTGCCGGTCAGGGCGACCTTCATCAGGAGTTGATTGATCTGTTCCGGGTCGTTCATTTCGATCGATTGGGGCATCGTCGCTCACATCAATTTTTTCAACTCGGCTTCCATCACGGATACCCACCGCTCGACCGGCGCCTCGGCGTCCACGATGATCTCATACTTCCCGTTCGGGAGCTTCCTGACCTTTCCCGGCGCTTCCGGGCCGAGCGGGATCTCGATCCATTCGCGGTTGATACCGAGGCGGTCCGTCACCTCGAAGATCGCGTTGATTTCCTTCATTCCGACGACTTTGAGCAATTGTGTCCCCTCACGACAAAAAGTACCTAACGTAAGCGGGTCCTGTCCTTCGGCAGCCCCACTTCCGGCCACCCGCTTATCGGCCCATAACCTTACCATCCCCGCTCGCGGGTTGTCAAAAGACTTGACTTGGTTGCCAGATTTGGAATGATCGCGGGGACGGCGAAATCCGGCCGCCCCCGCGGGTCGTCACAGGTTGGGCTGGGGCGTGGTCCGAAGATAGGGCTTGATGACCTTGTGTCCCTTCGGAAACTTGCCCGCGATCTCCTCGTCTTTCACCGACGTGGCGATGATGCAGTCCTGCCCCGGCTTCCAGTCGGCCGGCGTCGCGACGCTGTATTTCGCGGTCAACTGCAGCGATTCGACCACGCGGAAGATCTCGTCGAAGTTCCGTCCCGTCGCGGCCGGATAGGTCAGGGTCAGCTTGAGCTTCTTGTCCGGGCCGATGATGAAGACCGACCGGACGGTCATGTTGTCGATCGCGTTGGGATGGATCATGTCGTACAGCAGGGCGACTTTCCGCTCGGGATCGCCGATGATCGGATAGTCGACCACGCAGTTCTGGGTCTCCTCGATGTCCTTGATCCATTTCGTGTGGTCGCCGATCGGGTCGACGCTCAGGGCGACGACCTTGACGCCCTTTTGGGCGAACTTGTTCTTGAGTTTCGCCACCGCGCCCAGCTCGGTGGTGCAGACCGGCGTGAAATCTTTCGGGTGGGAAAAGAAAATCACCCAGTTGTTCCCGATCCATTCATGAAAACGGATCGGACCCTGCGTGGATTCCGCCGTGAAATCCGGCACGATGTCTCCTAATCGAACGGCCATGGCTCCCTCCTTTAAATGGTTAAGTTCCGTGAATCCAGTCGTTTTAATCTCTAAAATAAGGTCGGACCTTTATTTATAAACCCCTAGCCGGGCCCTGGTCAAGAGGAAATTGGAGGGGGCGCCTCTCTGTGAAAAGGAATAGATATAGTGCAACCGATTCTGATAAAATGTGAAATTCATTCGGTGACCCATGAATATCAACGAACTTAAAAAGATTTTATCCGCGCGCATCCTGGTGATCGACGGCGCGATGGGGACGCAGATCCAGAACCGGAACCTCGCGGCGAAGGATTTCGGCGGGCCGCTTCTTGAAGGCTGCAACGAGAACCTGAACCTCACCCGTCCCGACGTGATCCAGGCTATCCACGAGGCCTATCTCGCGGCCGGCGCGGACATCGTCGAGACGAACACCTTCGGCGGGACCTCGATCGTGCTGGCCGAGTACGGTCTCCAGGACAAGGTGCTTGAGATCAACCGGGCCGGGGCGCGACTCGCGCGCGCCGCCGCGGAGCGCTTCTCGACCTCCGAGCGTCCGCGGCTCGTGGCCGGCGCGATGGGGCCGACGACCAAGACGCTGCTCGTGACCGGCGGGGTCACCTTTGACCAGCTCAGCGAAGCGTTCTACCTCCAAACGAAGGGACTGATCGAGGGCGGCGCCGACCTGCTCTTGCTCGAGACGGCCCAGGATACTTTGAACCTCAAGGCCGCGGCGATCGGCGTACTGAAGGCCTTAAAAGAATCCGGCCGGGAGCTTCCGCTGATGATCTCGGCCACGATCGAGCGGACCGGCACGATGCTGGCCGGCCAGGCCGTGGAGGCTCTGTACACGTCGCTCGAACATCTGCCGCTATTTTCGATCGGGCTGAACTGCGCCACAGGGCCGGAGTTCATGACGGATCATATCCGCTCGCTCGCGGCGCTCGCGACCTGTTATATCAGCGTCTATCCCAACGCCGGGCTGCCGGATGAAGAAGGGAAATATTCCGAGACGCCCGAATCGCTCTCGGCCAAACTCGCGCGCTTCGCGGACGAGGGCTGGCTGAACCTCGTCGGCGGCTGCTGCGGCACGACCCCGGAGCATATCAAAGCGATCGCCGACATGGTCAAAGGCAAGAAGCCCCGCGTCCCGCAGACGCTGGTCAAGCCGGCCGTATCCGGGATCGACTATCTGCCGATCGAGGAGGACAACCGTCCCATCATCGTGGGCGAGCGGACGAACGTGATCGGCAGCCGGAAGTTCAAGGACCTGATCGTGTCGGAGAAGATCGAGGAGGCCTCCGAGATCGGCCGCGCCCAGGTCAAGACCGGGGCGCAGGTGTTGGATGTTTGCATGGCCAACCCCGACCGCAACGAGCTTTTTGACATGGACCGCTTCATTCAAATCCTGAACAAGAAGGTCAAGTCCCCGCTCATGATCGACTCGACCGACGCCGCCGTGACCGAGGCCGCGCTCAAGCACTGCCAGGGGAAATGCGTGATCAACTCAATCAACCTTGAGGACGGCGAGGAGCGCTTCGAGAAGATTGTGCCGCTGCTCAAAAAATACGGCGGCGCGGTGGTCGTGGGCTGCATCGACGAGGACAAGGTCCAGGGCATGGCCGTCGCGCGGCAGAGGAAGCTCGCCGTCGCTCAAAGGTCGCACGACCTGCTGGTGAACAAGTACGGCGTCCCCGTTCGGGACCTCATCTTCGACGCCCTGGTCTTCCCGGTCGGAACGGGCGACGCCAACTACATCGGCTCGGCGCCCGAGACGATCGAGGGCATCCGGCTGATCAAGGAAGCTCTGCCGGGCGTCAAGACGGTGCTGGGGATCAGCAACGTCTCCTTCGGCCTCCCGCCCGCCGGGCGGGAAGTTTTAAACGCCGTTTTCCTGTATCACTGCGTCAAGGCCGGGCTGGATTACGCGATCGTCAATTCCGAGAAGCTTGAGCGCTACCCGTCCATCCCGGAGGAGGAGCGGCGGCTTGCGGAGGACCTGATCTACTGGCGCGGAAAAGACCCCGTGGCGGCCTTCGCCGAATATTTCCGTGCGAAGAAGCCGGCCGCGAAAAAACCCAAGAGCTCGCTGTCGCTCGATGAGCGGCTGGCACGGTATATTATTGAAGGCTCGAAGGATGGACTGGTCGAGGACCTCGATGAGGCGCGCAAAACCCGAAGCCCCCTTGAGATCATCAACGGCCCGCTGATGGCCGGGATGGACGAGGTCGGGCGGCTGTTCAACAACAACGAATTGATCGTGGCCGAGGTGCTGCAGTCGGCCGAAGCGATGAAGGCCGCGGTGCGCCACCTCGAACAATTCATGGAGAAGAGCGACACCGCCAGCCGCGGCAAGATCATCCTGGCGACGGTGAAGGGCGACGTGCACGACATCGGGAAGAACCTCGTCGAGATCATCCTCGGCAACAACGGCTACAAGATCGTCAATCTCGGCATCAAGGTCCCGCCGGAGGAGTTGATCGCGGCCTATCAGCGCGAGCGGCCGGACGCGATCGGCCTGTCCGGGCTCCTGGTCAAGTCGGCCCAGCAAATGGTCGTGACGGCGCAGGATTTGAAGGCGGCCGGGATCGCGGCGCCGATCCTCGTCGGCGGCGCCGCGCTGACGAAAAAATTCACGGACACCAAGATCGCGGCCGAGTATGCCGGCCCGGTGATCTATGCCAAGGACGCGATGAACGGGCTCGATATCGCGAACCAGTTGATGAACGAAGATTCGCGCGAGGACTTTCTGAACAAAGTCCGGGAAGACCGGAAACACATGGTCCAGGTTACCGAGGAGCGCGCATCCCGTCCCGCGACGCTTACTGAGGCCACGGCCGCGCGTTCGGCCGTGCGGAGGAATCATCCCCTGCCGAGGCCGTCGGACTTCGATCTGCATGTGATCGAAAAGGGTCCCGTCGAGGAGATCTTCGGATACATCAACCCGGTCATGCTGTACGGGAAGCATCTGGGCCTGAAGGGAAACCTGGAAAAGCTTCTGGCCGAGAAGGACGAGACGGCCGAAAAACTTTACAAAACAGTCGAGGCGTTCAAGAAAGAGGCAATCGCAAAAAAATATATCACGGCACAGGGGGTCTACCGGTTCTTTCCATGCCAATCGCGTGGAGACGATCTTTTGATCTTCGATCCGTCCGATCCATCGCGTATGATTGAGACATTCACATTCCCGCGGCAACCTTCCGGCGAGCGGCTCTGCCTCTCGGACTACTGCCGTGACGTCGAGTCCAAAGAGATCGACAGCGTGGCGTTCTTCGCCGTCACCTGCGGACGCGGCGTGCGGAAACTATCCACGCAATGGAAAGAGGCGGGGGACTATCTGCGTTCGCACATGCTGCAGGCCGTGGCGGTCGAGGGGGCGGAGGGCTTTGCGGAATGGCTGCACAAAAAGATTCGCGCGGACTGGGGTTTCCCCGATCCGCCTTCGCTCGCATTACCGGATCTCTTCCATAAAAAATACCGCGGCGTGCGCGTCAGCTTCGGCTATCCGGCCTGCCCGAACCTCGCCGACCAGCACAAACTCTTCAAGCTGCTCGACGTCGCCGCAAAGATCGGCATCCAATTGACCGACGGCGACATGATGGACCCCGAAGCCTCCGTCTCGGCCCTCGTCTTCCATCATCCGGACGCGAAGTATTTCAGGACGGATACTGCATAGGGATTGTAGGGGGCCTTGATGAGAGTTTTTGCGTTCCTAATCATTGCAGGAATGCTTGTGGGGTGCCAGACCGCTCCTCGGCCGCTGCCCCCGGATGAATTGAATCGCATCCAAACTCGCACGTTCAACGAGCCCTTCGATCGCGTCTTCTCCGCCGTTCTGGAAACCCTCCGGGATGCCCGCTACCCCATCGCCGTGTCCGACACTCAATCGGGCCTCATCATGACCGACGACGTACTGCCGGAGGGACATCCAATCGCCGAAACCGAGGCCGCCGTCCGCTCCAAGTGGAGCGTCATGGTCACTCGGACCGGGGATAATCGAACCACTGTCCGAGCTCGGTGGTTCTATGCCATCCGGGGCGCTATCCTCCTTCGCTTTCGCGAGGCCGACCAGCCGGAATCCGAGGAGGCTCACTATAAGCCATTTTTCGAAAAGCTGGAATCGAAATTGAAAAATAGCCCCTGACTTTTAAATGGATTGGAGTCTGAGAATTTTCCCAGAAATAATAAATAGGGACAGATTGAGGTAGCCCCGATTCCATGGACAGATGGTTAAGCCCCCGGATGCCGCTCCTCAAACTGCACCGGGCTTTGGTAATCTAACGCCGCGTGGCGGCGCTGCCGATTATAAAACAGTTCGATGTAGTCAAACAACGCCGCCCGCGCCTGATCTCGATCGAAGAAGGTCTGATGGAAAACCCATTCGTTCTTCAGCGAACTAAAAAAGCTCTCCACCACGGCGTTGTCGTAACAGTTGCCCTTTCGACTCATGCTGGGCTGCATCCCCTGCATCTGAAGCCGGCTCCGATAAAGACGGCTGGCATACTGGATGCCCTGATCGGTGTGATGGATCAGTCCGGGCGAAGGACGGCGGTGGGCAATCGCCATGGCCAGTGCATCAAGCACCAACTGGCCGTCGGGCCGTTCACTCATCGCCCACCCCACGACGCGTCGGGAGTACAAATCCAACAGCACGGCCAGATACAGCCACCCCCGGCGGGTGGGAATAAAGGTGATATCCCCGGCCCAGATCCGGTTCGGAACGGCCACGGCAAACTGCCGGTCCAGATGATTGGGTGCGGGCGGATCGCTGTTGCGGGCCGCATAGGCCGCTCGAAACCGTCGCATCCGTCGGGCTTCGATGCCATGGATCCGTCGCAGTCGCCTCACGCGGTGTCGGCCGCACGGCACGCCCTCGTCGTTCAAAGTCCGCCAGGTCTTGACCGCGCCGTAGGCCTCCCGGTTCTGGGCGTGAAGCCGGCGGATCTGAAGCAGCAGGGTCCGATTGGCTTGCGCCCGGCGACTCTCCGGTCGGTTGCGCCCGGCGTAGTAGCCGCTACGGCTCACGCCCACGGCGGCGCACAGGTGATCGACGCGATGAACCGACCGGTGCGCTTCGATGAAGGCGTGCTTCATTCGGATCCCTTGGTGAAGAACGCCACGGCTTTTTTTAAAATGTCCCGCTCCTCACGCAGCCGCGCGTTCTCCCGTCGGAGCCGGGCCACTTCATCGGCGGGGGCGGGCAGACGCCCCGAGCCGGGAAAGGAATGCTCGCCGTGAGTCCGAATTTGCGCCTGCCATTTATAAAGCCGATTTCTCGGGACCCCCAGCTCCCGGGCCAGTTCCGCCGCCGGTTTACCGGATTGCTCCAGCAACCGCACGGCTTCGGCTTTAAACGCTTTGGTAAAACTCCGGCGCTTTCGCATTGGACACCTCCAGGGGTATTGTCCCCTTTTCTAGTGTCCATGAAAAGAGGGGTAGCTCA
>DATIYJ010000022.1 GCA_035517655.1 Nitrospiria bacterium
TCAAAGCGACAAGCGCCGGAGGCGTAGGGCGTTGGTGATGACCGAGACCGAGCTGAAGCTCATCGCGGCCGCGGCGATCATCGGGCTTAAGAGCAGGCCGAAGGCCGGATAGAGCACGCCGGCCGCGATCGGGACGCCCAGGCTGTTATAGATGAACGCGAAGAAAAGGTTCTGGCGGATGTTCTTCATCGTGCCGCGTGAAAGCCGGATCGCGCGGACGATCCCGCGAAGATCGCCCTTCACCAGCGTCACCCCGGCGCTCTCGATCGCGACATCCGTGCCGGTGCCCATCGCGATCCCGACATGGGCCCGGGCCAGCGCCGGGGCGTCGTTGATCCCATCCCCGGCCATCGCCACGATCCGGCCGTCGGATTGAAGGCGCTTGATTGCGTCGGCCTTCCGGTCCGGAAGCACCTCGGCCGCCACCTCGTCCAGCCCCAGTTTGCGGGCCACCGCCTCGGCCGTCGTGCGGTTGTCTCCGGTCAACATCACGGTCCGTATGCCATAGCCTTTCAGGGCCGCGATCGCTTCGGGCGTCGACGCTTTGATCGGATCCGAAACACCGATCAGACCGGCCGGTTGACTCCCGACCGCAAGCCAGACCACGGTCCGGCCTTCCATCCGGAGAGGTTCGCACCGTTCGGCCAGCTCGCCCGGCGGTATCCCGAGCTCTTCAAAGAGCGCAGGGTTGCCGAGCGCGACGTCACGGCCGCCGATTTTTCCGACCACGCCTTTTCCCGTGATCGACCGAAAATCGTGGGGGGATTCGAGCGCAAGGTTTTTCTCCCGGGCACCGGCCACGATCGCCGCCGCCAGCGGGTGCTCGCTGCCCCGCTCAAGACCGGCGGCCAGTTTTAAAACTTCGTCCTCGCTTGCGCCCGACAGCGCAAGGACCGTGTCGAGCCGCGGCCGGCCCTCGGTCAAGGTCCCGGTCTTGTCCAGGACGAGGGTGTCGATCTTCTCCAAAAGCTCCAGCGCCTCGGCGTTTTTGAACAGCACCCCCGCGGTCGCGCCCCGACCGGTCCCGACCATGATGGACATCGGCGTGGCCAGCCCCAGCGCGCAGGGACAGGCGATAATCAAAACCGCGACGGCGTTCACCAGCGCGTAGACCATCCGCGGATCGGGACCGGCAAGCGCCCAGACCATGAACGTGACGACGGCCGTCAGGATGACGATTGGAACAAAGTAACCCGAAACGGTGTCGGCCAGCCGCTGGATCGGGGCGCGGGAGCGCTGGGCCTCGCTCACCATCCGAACGATCCGCGCCAGAAGCGTGTCGCTTCCGACCCGTTCCGCGCACATGATGAAGCCGCCGGCGCCGTTGATCGTCCCGCCCGTGACGCGTTTTCCCGGCCCTTTCTCGACCGGGATCGCCTCGCCCGTGATCATCGATTCGTCGATCGAGCTGCTTCCTTCGATAACAACCCCGTCCACCGGAATCCCCTCGCCCGGGCGGACGCGGAGCCGGTCGCCGGGCTTCACACTATCGAGCGAAACATCCTCCTCGGTCCCGTCTTCACGAAAGCGCCGCGCGGTTTTTGGCGCAAGGTTCAGGAGAGAACGGATTGCGGCGCTGGTGCGTGAGCGTGCGCGAAGCTCGAGCACCTGACCCAGCAGGACCAGGACCGTGATCACGGCGGCCGCTTCGAAGTAAACCCCGACCTGGCCATGCGCATGGCGGAAGGATTCCGGGAAGAAATCCGGAAAGAGCGTTGCAAAGACGCTGTAGAGATAGGCCGTTCCGGTCCCGATCGCGATCAGCGTGAACATGTTCAGACTGCGATTCACGATGGACCGCCACCCGCGCTCGAAAAACGGCCAACCGGCCCATAACACGACCGGCGTCGCAAGCGCCCATTCGATCCAACTCAGAATCTGCGACGGGATGATCCGCATGAGCGGTTCACCCGGGATGAGATCCGACATCGCCGACAGGAAAAGCGGAAGGGTTAGACCAAGGCCGATCCACAACCGTCGGGACATATCGATCAGCTCCGGATTGACTTCCTCGACCGTAACCGTTCGCGGCTCAAGCGCCATGCCGCAGATCGGGCAGGCGCCCGGATGATCCTGGACGACTTCGGGATGCATCGGACAGACGTATTCGGTTCGCGTGGCCGGCGCCGTAACGGTCTCCGGTTCCAGTACCATGCCGCATTTCGGGCAGGCGCCGGGGTCTTTTTGGCGGACGTCCGGGTCCATCGGGCAGATGTAGTCGCTTCCGGCCGCCGCTTCGGGCCGGTGATCGGCATCCGGCGGCTCCAGAAAGCGTCGGGGATCTTCTCGGAACCGTTCGAGGCAGGACTCGTTGCAGAAATAATAGGTCCGGCCGTTGTAGGATTGGGTCCCGACCGCGTCCGACGGCGGGATCTCCATCCCGCAGACGGGATCCGTCACGGTCGGCGTCGCCCCCGTTCCGACCGTCTCGTCTTCGATTTTAGAATGCCGATGGGGTTCGTCTTCCATCTTCTTCACCGTTTTTCCTTACGGCTATTCTAACAGGTCTCATCGCGCCGGCACAACCAGAGGCTTTACTTGGGTCATGGACTGCCGGCGTTGGAAGACCCTGTTCGACCGGGCCCTTCTTGCTCCGACGGCTTTTGTTTGACCCGGCTAAGCTCGTCCGCTAAATTCTGCGAAGATAAGGCGCGCAAAATTTGTCCGCCATCGGCGGACCGCGTCCTTCGCCAAGCCGGGTGCCCAAACAGAAGCCGAGATCGCAGTCCGGGCCGCAATCGAACAGGGTCTTCTCATTGACAGGGCCGTAAACATGTTGTAGCGTCTTGTCCATGCTGAACGATATATGGGCCGTCTACAAGCCGATCGGGATCACGAGTCATCAGGTGGCGATCCGCTTTTCGCGAAAGCTCGGCGCCGCCGTCACGCATACGGGCAGTCTCGATCCCATGGCCGAGGGCGTTCTCGTGCTCCTCATCGGGCCGGAGGCCATGAAAAAACAGGCCGAGCTGCAGGCCGTGGACAAGGAGTACGAATTCGATCTCCTCCTGGGTTTCTCGACCGATTCGTACGACCCGCTCGGACTCATCACGGAGGCCGCCGCCTATGACCCGGAAATCATCCCGGAACAACGGGTCAACGATCTCGTCGCGCGACTCGCCGGGAAAAGAATACAGGAGCTTCCTCCGTTTTCGTCCAAGGTCGTCAAAGGCAAACCTCTGTTCTGGTGGGCGAGGGAAGGCCGGCTTCGGGAGGTCGGCCTGCCTTTGCGGGAGATCGAGATTTACAAGGCCGAGCTCTTGAAGATGAGCCGAATCGCAAAAGCCGACCTTGAGGGGCTGATCTTGAAAAACATCGGCCGGGTCGCGGGCGATTTCCGTCAGGATCGCATCAAGGAAGGCTGGCCGGCCGCGCTGGGCGGGCATCCCAACGCCCGATTTTCGGTCGCGACGATACGGATCACGGTCGGATCCGGCGTCTATGTCCGGTCCATCGCAAACGAATTCGGGAAAGCGCTCGGGATTCCGTCCCTGGCCCTCCGGATCCTTCGCACGCGGAACGGCCGCTTCGGGTTGACGGACTGCAGTCCGCTCGATGATCCGATCGAGTAACAACCCCGCCGAAGGGCCTTCTCAGCGCTGTTGCTTGACCCATTGATCGATCGCGTCGGCCACGACGATCGGCAGGTCCAGGAAGCGGACCCCGTAACCGGGGTCCTCCTTGCTCGACGGATTGTATCCCCGCTTCCAGACCACCTCGCAGCGGCACTCGACGCGGATCTCCGTGTTGGGAATTTGAAAGGCGATGGCGAACTGATCGCCCGGCTGCCGGGGGTTGACCGACTGGATATAAAGCCCGCCGCGGCTGACGTTCTTGGCGTAGCCAAACAGGCGCTTTCGATCGCCCTCGGCGCTCACTTTGAGAACGATGATCGGAGACCGCAGCGACTTCCGTTTATCCGCAGCTTTCGGCGTGTCCTTTCGGTCCCCCGGCGTCTCCATTTTTATCTCATCTCCCGCGATTGTTGCGATCCCGTCACACCGTCAAAACGTCCTTGAAGTACGGTCGAAAGCTCAAACCTTCCAGCGGAGGCGGCGCGAGGCCCTTATGCTGAACGAGAATCTTGAACACCCCGCCCATGCTCTCCCGGGCCAACAGTCGCTTGACCGACTGGATCTCCGGGCTCTCGGGATCGGACTTCTCCATCTCCTGCGCGATCCCGAGGCTCATCAAAAAATTGAGCTGGTTCGTAAAACCGGTCACGGACAGTCCCGATTCGGCGCCGGCCCGGGCCAGTTGTGTGAAGTCGACATGGGACGTGATATCCTGCCGGCCGATCCGGCCGTACGGGTCGTCGTTGACGGTATGCCGGTAGTAGCAGAGCAGGCTTCCTTTTTTCCGATGCGCCGCGAACAGCTCCGAGGCCGGATAACCGTAATCGATCGTGACCACGAAGCCCCGATCCAGGGTCCGGCCGACCGCGCGGATCCAACGGGCCGCTTCAAGATTCACCTCCGCCCGCTGGCCCTCGGTCAGGCGGACCTTCAACCCGTCGAAGTAGGCCGGCAGGTCCGGCGTGGAGGGCAGATCGGCCGTATCGACGAGGCGGTCGTCCATCAAACCCACGTAAATCTCGTCCAGCCCTTCCCGGGTCCCGACCACCCGATGGACCGGGAAGGCATCCACCAACTCGTTCGACAAAACGCATCCCCGCAGGGACCCTTCGGCCGCGGCGTCCTCGAGGCTTGAAACCCAGACGACGGAGCCGGTCAAGCCCGCATCGCGGAGCAGCGCTTTTTGTTTCACGACCATGGCCGGACTGCGCTCGATCACGGCGTAACGATAACGATCGAACCGCTCCGGCGTATCCCTCTTCAACCCACCCAGGATGTCCCGGCAGAGCAGTCCCTTCCCGGCGCCCATCTCAAGAATCGTGAAAGGATCCGGCCCCGGGACGAGCGTCTCCATCTGACGGATCTGCTTCGCCAGAAGCCGGCCGAAGACGGGATGCACATCGGGACTGGTGTAGTAATCCCCGCCGAGGCCGATTCGCTCGGCGGCCGCGATATAATAGCCCTCGTCCGGATCGTACAGGGCGATCTCCATGAACCGTGCGAAGGTCATCCGGCCCTTGCGCCGGATCTCCTCCCGGATTTTGCGGGCTAACGACGCCCGGCCTTCGTCCGGCATGCCGCCACGAGCTCCTGCGCGTTCCACCCCTTTTCGGTATCGACCGGAACCACCGACTCCGCCTCCTCCGGCTCGAACGGCTCGAAGACCGAAAGCTGCCGCCGCATGATCCCGACGTCGGCATCCGAAATGTCCTTCGACTCCGCCGTCCTCCGCGCCAGGCGCGCCTCAAGAACCGACAACGGGGCGGTGCAATGAAGGATGGCGAAGGGCACCGCCATCTTCTCGGCCCACGACTTCGCGGTCCGCCGGTGCGGCTTCCGGGCATACGTGGCGTCGAGGAGGGCCCATCGCCCGCTCGCGATCACGAACCCGGCCCGTTCCAGGAGGCCGTCGTAGGTCCGCTCCGTCATCTCGGGTGCGTAGAGGCCCCGGGCGTAATCCGTCGGGCCCCGCGCCTCCCGCCCCGACCCCGCCAGCGATTTGCGCACGGCGTCCGAACGGATCATGACGCCGGCGGAATTTTCCGCGACGTCGGATGCGACGGTGCTCTTCCCCGATCCGCTCACCCCCGCCATCAGGATCAGGCCGGGCCGGCGGTCGGCCAGGTAACCTTCGGCCAGTTCGAAATAAGCCGAGGCGCGCGCGCCGGCGGCGGCCTTCTCGGCCTCCGTGATCTCCGGATCATCCAGAAGAAAGCAGGCCACCTTCGCCCTGACGCAGGCGCGATAGACAAGGTAGAAGTCCAGCACGGACAGCCCTTCGTAGTCCTGGGTCTGCTCAAGGTAGCTGTTCAGAAAGCGGTTGCCCAGCCCGGCCAGGCCGCGGTGGTCCAGGTCCATCAACAAGAAGGCGATCTCGTTGACTACATCGATATGATTCAGCGCCTCGTTGAATTCGATGCAGTCGAAGACGATCAAGCGCCCCCGATCGAGACAGATGTTTTGAAGATGCAGATCCCCGTGACAGATTCGAATCGCGCCGCGCTTGACCCGTTCATGAAACAGGGACGCTTTTCGGGTCAAAAAATCTTCCGAATACTTTTTGAGCCTCGAAAACCGTTCCGGAGAAACCACGATCCCCTGAAATTTCGCGGTCTGTTCGAAATTCCGCAGCACGTTCTCGCCGATGACGTCCGTCGTCCCGAACGCGTCGTCGGCCCGGTCGATCGACCGGTGAAAACGGGCGACCTGGGAGGCCAGTTCGAGGATGGGGGCCCGCGTCAGACCGCCCCGCTCGGCCATCGCATCGAGAAGACCGTCCTGACCGAACTGGACCATCTTCACCGCATACTCCACCGGTTCGCCCTCCCCTTCCACACGGAAATCTTCACCGTCACGCGTGATCGGCACGACCCCCACGTAGATCTCCGGCGCCAACCGTCGGTTCAAGACCACTTCCCTCTCGCAATAGAAACGCCGTTTCTCCAGCGTGGAGAAGTCGAGAAACTTCAGATCGACCGGCTTCTTGATTTTGTAGGCAAACGGCCCGGTCAGGAAGACGTCCGAGATATGCGTCGCCAGGTGGCGGACCTCCCGGACGGGATGGGGGTAAGCCGCAGGGTTCATGAGCGAGCGGTACCAGATCATCCGCGCCTCCCTTCGATGGCCATCATTTTAGTCAGTTGCCGGTTGAAAGTCAAAGCCGTCGGGGCGAAAATCTCCCCCCGATTCCCTCAAGGGACTTGCGCGAAACCGGTTTTTTTTATTGATAAACGTGGTATATTAAATGAGTTATGCCATGAAGAACGGAGGGTAAATCGATGCCGATGAAAACCGTCAACGCCATATGGAGAACCGCCGCCCTAGCCGTGCTCACGGCCGGCTTGGCCGGCTGCATTTATGCCAACACGACCCTTCCCCTGGCCTGGATTTCCAATACCCGCCTCGATGTGAAGGACCTGAACCTGGAGAACCAGGAGATTATCGGCCAAGCCACGGCCTACGGCCTCTTGTTCGGTTTGATCTCCTGGGGAAACGCCGGACTCGATGCGGCCTTGGAGAACGCGAAGCTTAAGGCCGGCTTCGAAGTCAAAGAAGTGTACGATGTCAAAACCGACCAGCGGGTCTTTAACGTGCTGGGGCTCTACTTCAGCCGGACGATCATCATCACGGCCAAAGCGGCCCATTAAAATGCCGGGGGGCCGAGTTCCATGATCCGCACGATCATCGTGATTCTATTCATCCTTTATGTCCCCGATCCGGCCCGGGCCTTCGGGCCGCACAGCGACGGGACCGTCGGCAATGCCATCGACCGCGCGGAGCTGCCGCGGGGCTTTCCCATTTATCAGGACTACGAAGCCCCCTTCTCCTATTCTTCGATGACCCGCAGGGATCTCAATCCGATGGTTCAGGAGGACGACGCCGTCGAAGTGGAGGGCTCGAGTGAAATGACGGGGTTTTTCATTCCGGTGGGATTTTTCATGGGACTCGGACCGACCTCCGGACTTTCCGTCGATGTGAAGGATCGAAGCATCCGCGCCGCCATCGAGGACGCGAAGAAGCGCTACGGCGTCGGCCATCTGTACGACGTCCGGATCGACGTGCGGTATTTTTCCATCCTGGGGGTCTACAACAAGACGACCACGATCATCCACGCGAAGGCCGTCCGGGAAAGCACACCTCCGCTCCAAAAAGGTCCTCACCCCTAAAATCACTTCGCGGCGGGAATCCGGCCCGGCCTAATCTCCTTTGGACCGCCGCACCCATTCCGACGGATCGCAAGCGGGTTGACTTCCTGAACCAGCGCGGATAGAATCGGGCCATGGAAACCGTTCTTCTGATCGGAATCGTGGCGGTTGTCGGGCTGCTGGCGGTGCTCATCGTCCTGCAAATCCAGGGACGGAGCAAGCCGCCGGACACCGGGATGCTGGTGATGCAGCAGCAGGTGGACGCGCTGCGGCAGCAAATCACCGAGACGATCGCGGGAAACACGACCGCCCTCAATCAACAGCTCTCGTCCGTCACGCAGCAGGTCAACCAGCAGCTGACCGCGATGGTCCAGCAGCTCCAGAACGCCACCGGCCAGATCGGAACGCGCCTTGACAACGCGGCCCGGGTCGTCGGAGAAGTCAAGCAGAACCTGGGCGAGCTGTCGAAGGCGACCCAGCAGGTGTTTGACGTCGGCAAGGACATCGCCAGCCTTCAGGAAATTCTCCGGGCCCCGAAGCTGCGCGGGATTCTGGGCGAGTTGTTCTTGGGAGACCTCCTGGCCCAAATTCTTCCGCCCAATCATTTCACGCTCCAGCATCGCTTCAAGAGCGGGGAGACGGTCGACGCGGTGATCCGCCTGGGCCAATTTCTCGTGCCGGTGGATTCCAAGTTTCCGCTGGAGAATTTCCGCCGGGTGGTCGAGTCCAAAAACGACGAGGAGCGGAAGGCCGCCCGTAAAAAGTTCAACGCGGACGTCAAGAAACACGTCGACGCCATCGCCGACAAATACATCCTGCCGGACGAGGGAACCTTCCCGTTTGCGCTGATGTACATCCCGGCTGAGAATGTCTATTACGAAACCATCATCAAGGACGAAAACCTGGGCGATGACAAGAGTCTGTCGGCGGATGCGCTCGAACGGAAGGTGATCCCCGTCTCGCCCAACAGCCTGTACGCGTATCTCCAGGCGATCGTGATGGGCCTCAAGGGTCTGCAGATCGAGAAAAGCGCCCAGATCATCATCAGCCACCTGGAGCGTCTGCGGGGGGATTTCGAGCGGTTCCGGAAGGAATTCGAGGTGATCGGCACGCACCTCACCAACGCCAAGGGGCGGTATGACGAGGCGTCGATCCGTCTGGATCGGTTCGGCGAGCGGCTGGTCTCCGCGGGACAGGGCGAGGCCTTGCCGGGCGAATTGAAGAACGAACCGTTGCGGCTGAACTAGGTGGCGCGAACCCGCGACCGTTCCTGCCGTTTCTCGGCAATGCAGATCTGGTCGCGCCCGCTGTTCTTGGCCAAGTACATCGCCTGGTCGGCCATCCGGACCAGATCCCGCTTCGTCAGCGCGTGCTCCGGATAGCCGGCGATTCCGTAGCTGGCCGACATCCTGATCTGCAATCCTTCGTCCTTCAAGAATTCGTGCGCCTTCAGGCTTTTGTGCAGGCGGTGGGTGATGCGGATGGCCGTCTCGACATTGGTTTCCGGCAGGACCACTACGAATTCGTCGCCGCCGTACCGCGCGATGATATCCACGTCCCGAAGGTTTTCAATCAGAATATGCGCCACCTCGATCAGGACCTTGCTGCCCATGAGATGGCCGTGCGTGTCGTTGACGTGTTTGAAGTAGTCCATGTCGAAAAAGATGATCGACAGGACCGAGCCGTAGCGCCGGCAGCGATTGATCTCGCGGTCGAGGATCTGGTCCAGGTAGCGGAAATTGAACAGCTTGGTCAGGTCGTCCGTGATCGCCAGGTTCGACATGCGCTCGTAGAGGCTCGCCCGCTCGAGCGCGATCGCGGCCTGATCCACCAGTTTCCGGAGGAGATCCTGGTCGGTTTCGTCGAACGGTTCGCGGTTCTGTTTGTTGATCATTTCCAGGACGCCGATCGTCCGCTTTTTATTCACGATCGGCACGCACAGGACGGACCGGGTCTTGAACCGGATGATGCGATCCGCCGCCCGGTTGAACCGGCGGTCCTTCCGCACGTCATGGATGATCAAGGGCTGGCCGGTCTTGGCCACCCAACCGGCGATGCCTTGGCCCACCTTCAGGCGGATCTTTTTGATGCCCTTGGTTCCTTTGGCCGCGACGAAACGGAGTTCCTGAGCCTCCTCATCCAACAGGAGCAGCGACCAGGCGTCGCACTTGATCAGCCGCTGCGCCCGCTCCATGATGACTCGAAGGATTTTATTGAACTCCAGCGTGGAGGTCAGGGCCTTGCCGCTGTTGATGAAGAAGGACAGTTCCTTGGATCGTTGGGCGAGGGCCGTGCGCAGGCGGCTGTTCTCAAGCCGGTAGCGGACAAGGAGTTCCGGGTTCTTCATGGCCGGGCGAGTTCCCCATAGAGTTCGGGCCGACGGTCCTTGAAAAAGGTCCAGATGTCCCGCGTTTCCTGAACCTCGTTCAGATCCACATCCGAAAACACAATGGCATCGTTCGACCCGGCGGGAGAGGCGATCAATTCTCCGAAGGGGTTGACGCAGAAGCTCCGGCCATAGAACGTTTGTCGCTCCTCCTTGCCGGCCCGGTTGATTCGAAGGATGAAGACGTTGTTCGCAATGGCGTTGGCGCAGATCATCTTTTCCCAGCGGGATTGGGACGCAAAGGCGGCCGCGGTCGGGGCGACGATGATCTGGGCTCCCTGCAGGGCCATGATCCGGCTGCCTTCCGGAAAGAAATTGTCCCAGCAGATCTGAACGCCGATCCGCGCAAAGGAGGTTTGAAAAACCGGAAAGCCGAGGTCCCCCGCCTTGAAATAATGCTTCTCTTCCCACAGCGGGATCTGGGGGAGATGCACTTTCCGGTAACGACCGAGCACGGTCCCGTCCTTTTCGATCACGGCGGCCGTATTGTAGTAGGAATCTCCTTCTTTCTCGAAAAAGGTTCCGATTAAAACCGTCTTGGACGCTCTCGCCGCTTCGCGAAGGGCCGAAACGGTCGGGCCTTCCAGCGTCTCGGCCCACTGAAAATGGTCGTTTCGACTTTCGAACGCGAACCAGGGCAGACTGAAAAGTTGCTGCGTGGCGATGATCTTGGCCCCCCGTTCCGCGGCCAGGGCGATCATCTCGAGGGCTTTTCGGAGGTTCGCGTCTGGATCCTTCGAACATCGCATCTGGATGCCGGCAATTTTAAGCATGGCGGCAAAATGCGGGGTGCCGGATGCGGGTGAAGAATACGATTCTTCTTTTACACCGGCATTTCTCTTCCAGCATCCAGTCCCTTTCTATTGTCCGTGGCATTTCTTATATTTCTTTCCGCTTCCGCATGGGCAGGGGTCGTTCCGACCGACCTTCTGGACGTCCCGGTGGACCGTCTTGGATTGGGCCGGAGCGTCGCCGCGGCTGAACTGAAGCCGCGCCGGCTGGGGAACGGCCGCCGGGCGGGGTGCCGGCGGGGCCGGTTGGTCCTTGATCACTTGGATCTTGAAAAGATGCTCCACCGCGTCGTTCTTGATGCGCTCCATCATGGCCGAGAACATCTCGAATCCCTCCCGTTTGTACTCCACCAGGGGATCCTTCTGCCCGTAGCCCCGCAGCCCGATTCCTTCCTTCAGGTAATCCATCGCCAGGAGATGATCCTTCCATTGGGTGTCGATCACGCGGAGCGTCACCATCTTTTCCAGTTGACGCATCAACGGCTCGCTCAACTCGGCCTCTTTCCGTTTGTACGCCTCGTCGATCTTCTGAATAAGGTGTTCCCGCACCGCGGCTCGTCCCGTCTCTTTCATTTCCGATTCCCGTTCAGCGCTCATCGCAAACTGACGGGCGAGCGCCTCGTTGAGCCCTTTGAGATCCCATTCTTCCGGATAGACCCCATCCGGACAGTACAAATCCAGGAGCTCGTTCAAACGATCGTCGATCATGCCCAGAAACAGATCCGTCAGATTTTCGCCGCGAAGGACCCGCCGACGCTGTTCGTAGATCACCTCGCGCTGTTTATTCATCACGTCGTCGTACTCGAGCAATTGCTTCCGGATATCGAAATTATGGGCCTCCACCTTTTTCTGGGCGTTCTCGATGGCGCGGGTCACCATCCGGTGTTCGATCGGGACCCCCTCCTCCATTCCGAGCCGCTGCATCAGCCCCGAAATACGCTCCGAGCCGAAAATCCGCATGAGGTCGTCTTCCAACGAAAGATAGAACCGGGACGATCCCGGATCCCCCTGCCGGCCGGCCCGTCCCCGCAACTGGTTGTCGATCCGGCGACTCTCGTGGCGCTCGGTGCCCTGGATGTGGAGCCCGCCCAGCGCCACGACCTCCGCTTTCTCGGCCTCGCATTCCTTTTTGATCCGCTCCAGAAGCCGGGCCTGCTCCGCCGGCGGCATCTCGGGCTGCTGGATGAGGTGCCGCTTGAAAAGAAAATCGGGGTTCCCTCCGAGGAGGATGTCCGTGCCGCGTCCGGCCATGTTGGTCGCGATGGTCACGGCGCTCTTGCCGCCGGCCTGCGCGATGATCTCGGCCTCCTTTTCATGATACTTCGCGTTTAAAACGGAGTGCTTGATCCCCTGACGATTGAGGAGGCCGCTCAGCCGTTCGGATTTTTCAATGGAGATCGTTCCCACGAGAACCGGCTGCCCTTTTTGATGCCGTTCCGCCACCTCTTCGACGATCGCGTTGAATTTTTCACGTTCGGTCCGGTACACGACATCGGGGAAATCCTTCCGGATCATGTTCCGGTTGGCCGGGATCACCATCACATCCAGATTGTAGATTTTGGCAAACTCCACCGCCTCGGTGTCGGCCGTGCCGGTCATGCCGGCCAGTTTCTTGTACAACCGGAAATAGTTCTGGAACGTAATCGAGGCCAGCGTCTGGTTTTCGTTGGCGATCTTGACGCCCTCTTTGGCCTCAACCGCCTGGTGCAGGCCGTCGCTCCAGCGGCGGCCCGGCATCAGGCGTCCGGTAAATTCATCGACGATCATCACCTCCCCGTCTTTGACCACATAGTCCACGTCGCGCTTGAAGAGGGCATGGGCCTTGAGGGCTTGGATGACGTGATGCACCAGATCCATATTCGACATGTCGTAAAGATTCGACACCCCCAGGAGCCGTTCCACTTTTGCGTTGCCTTCCTCCGTCAGGGTCACCGTCTTGGTTTTTTCCTCAACGGCATAGTCCTCTGATTCTTTCAACGCAGGGATGATTTGATTGATCCGGTAATACTTGTCCGTGGATTCCTCGGTAGGTCCGGAAATGATCAGCGGCGTCCGGGCCTCATCGATCAGGATGCTGTCCACTTCGTCCACGATCGCGTAGTGAAGGTCCCGCTGAACGCCCTGGCCCAAATCGACCGTCATATTGTCGCGGAGATAGTCGAACCCGAATTCGTTGTTGGTCCCGTACGTGATGTCGGCCTGATATGCTTCGACCCGGTTCACGGGCCGGAGGAATTGCAAACGGCGGTCGGCCGCTTGGTAGGTCGGGTCGAACCGAAAAGCGGCTTCATGCTGGATCACGCCCACGGATAAACCCAACGCATCATAGATCGGGCCCATCCACTGAGCATCCCGTTTGGCCAGATAATCATTCACCGTAACCAGATGGGCACCGAGTCCGGGTAACGCATTCAGATACAGCGGAAGCGTGGCGACGAGCGTCTTGCCCTCGCCCGTCTTCATTTCGGAGATCTTTCCCTCGTGCAAAACGATTCCGCCCAGAAGCTGTACGTCGAAATGACGCATTCCAAGCCGCCGTTTCGACGTCTCCCGCACGACGGCGAAGGCTTCGGGGAGAACGTCATCCAGCGATGCGCCGGAGGCCAAACGGGATCGGAACTCTTCCGTTTTCGACCGCAGTTGTTGATCGTCCAACGATGAGACGGCCGTCTCAAAGGCGGAAATCTGTTCGACCACCGGGGCCAACCGTTTCAATTCCCGATCGTTTTTGGTCCCGATGACTTTTCGGATCAATATTCCCAACATCAAGGAGTCCGTTCAAAAATAATCACATTATAATACCACAATACGAAAAAGGCACGCAAAAACTGGGGAGATAAAAAACCCCGACAAAGCGGACGCCTTGTCGGGGTTTTCAGGGATCATCGTTTCAATGGTTTGTTATTGCGCCTTGACCACATTCGATGCCTGTGGGCCTTTTTTACCGTCCACCACATCGAATTCCACCTCCTGACCCTCGGTCAATGTTTTAAATCCATCTCCCTGAATGGCCGAGAAATGGACGAAGACGTCTCCTCCGCCCTCTTGTTCGATAAATCCGTAACCCTTCTTCTCGTTGAACCACTTGACCTTTCCTTTACTCATTACGCTGACCCCTCCCTACAATCGGCCCCGGAACCCCGACCGGAGCGACTATTAATAATCGAGCAGACAGGCCATGGAAAACGGTCCGCTTGCTCCCCGCCAAAAATTGTTTTATCAAAGGGAAATGCGCTAATTTAGGATGTACCTCAAAGGATTGACCGGGACGTTGTTGACGATAACTTCGTAATGCAGGTGGGGACCGGTCGACAATCCTGTGTTGCCGACAAAACCGACTACGTCTCCCCGTTTGACCTTTTGACCGATCCGGACGTTCACTTTCGAAAGGTGTCCATAGACCGTTTGCATTCCGTAACCATGATTAAGTTTGACCACCTTGCCCAAACCGCTGTCGAACCCTTCATAACTGACCACGGCACTAGCGGTCGCCATGACCGGGGTATCCCGACGGGCAGCCAAATCGATGCCGTTATGCATCGCGACGCTTCCGGTAAACGGAGAGATCCGGTTTCCAAATCCGGACGTCAACCATCCCCGCACGGGCCAGACGGAAGGGGTCGATGCCCATAAAGAACGCCGGTCTTTCATGGCCTCCGTCAGTTGTTCGAAACTTACCTCTTGGGCCGCTTCGGCCGATTTGAGCTGGCTAAGATCCTCGCCCATCTTGATGATGTCTTCCGGTTGTACATCCCCGTTTTGAGAAACCGCATCCGTCCCATGTTCCTCCGGTCCGCCCAGACCTTTGAGTTGGTCGTTTTCCGGTGGAGGACCGATGTCCGTGATCACCCGCAAATTGGCGTCCAGATCCTTGATGCGTGTCATCTGCTTTTTCAAATCAATAATGTTGGAAGCAAATTGTTGAATTTGGATCTTCTGTGTCTTCGTCTCCTTCCGAAGAGATTTCAACTCCCACATGTCACGAACCATATAAGAATATTGAATAATAAAAACAACGAGAAGAACAGCCACGACACAAGTGGTTCCAATAAAGGTCTTTAGAGCTTGCTTACTGAAGCTGAATCGGTATGCCTTGGAGGTGGGCGTCGGTATAATCATTACTGTGTACGAATCCTTCAATGTTTTCATACAGTAACCTCCTAAAAAGCGGGGTGATGTTATCATACCCCAAAAACCTTGTCAAGAAATTTTTGCTCTTTTTAGAACCGTTTTTTCCATTTCGCATCCACCTTTACTTATCTAAGATAGCAGAAATTCACATTCCTGTAAGCTTCATATTATAGATAATAACACTATATATTGATATTTTTTAAAATAACACTATATATTGGGCTTTTTCCCATTCAAATAGGTCTCTAAAGGACATCCACTGCAAATCGGTGTGGACTTGCAATGCTCCTTGCCAACCTTTACCAACAAGGCATGGTATTCATTATAAAGTTCGGACCGGGATGGAAGATGGTCCATGAAAAAACGTTGCAGACAGTCGTAGGAAGCTTCCGGGTCAACCAAGCGGTGCCGGCTGAAAACCCGCCGAGTGTAAGCGTCGATCACAAAAATCGGAACATCTCCGGTGTACAAGAGAATCGAATCGGCTGTCTCAGGCCCGATTCCCTTTACGGAAAGCAGTTTGGAACGCAGCAGACCGGGCGGCGCGCTGATCATTTGTTTCAAATCGCCATCATACTCTGACTTCAGAAACTGCACGAATGCTTTTAATCGGCCGGCCTTGATTCTAAAGGTACCGGATGGGCGGATCGTCTCGCTTAATCGCTTCAACGAGACCTGGTGAAGCGCCTGGGGTGTCATGAGACCCTCCCGTTTTAAATGGGCCACGGCCCGTTCCACATTTCTCCAGGCGGTATTTTGGGTCAGGATCGCCCCGACCGTGATTTCGAACAAGCTGTCCGCGGGCCACCAATGCTGGGGGCCGTAAACTTCCAGCAACCGTCGATAATACCGTTCAAGTTCTTGGGCCGTCCGGGGTTTTTCGCGCATGGCGGGTCGTACCGCTACCGTGTCGTTTCACGAACCCAACGGAGATACTCTTTCGAGCCTCGGGCAATCGGCAGGGCGATGATTTCCGGAACAGAATAACTATGGAGGGATTTTACCCGCTTCATGAGACGTTCCAATACGGACCGTTGCGTTTTGAGAATCATCAGGGTTTCCCGCTCTTGACGAATCCGGCCCTGCCAGAAGAAGACCGACTCGACCCGCGGAATGATATTGGCGCAGGCGGCCAGTTTTTCCTCGACCAGTCGTTTCCCGATCGCGCGGGCTTCCCGGTAAGACGGGGCCGTGATCAAAACAACCAGCTCGTTCGCCAAGGATCATTGCCCTTTGTATATCGACGGCGTAATAAAAACCATGAGCTCGCTTTGATTATCCACTTTGCTTTGATGCTTGAACAACCATCCCAGGATCGGGATACGGGACAAGAACGGAATTCCGTTTTCATCCAGGGATTCATTCCGTGTATAGATGCCGCCGATGACGATCGTTTCCCCGTCCTTGACCAGCAGATCCGTCTCAGCCGTCCGGGTGTTCAGGGGTGGAATGCCCTGAACCTCCCGGTTGTAATCCGGTTCTTTCTTTTCGGCCTTCACATGCATCACCACCTGATTGTCCGGTGTGATATGAGGCCTCACGGTTAGCTCCAGCTTGGCATCGATCTTGGTCACGCCGCCGACGCCCGTGGTTCCGGTCGCTCCGGCCGTTCCGGTCGTGGACCCCGTGGTGGTCGCCCCGCTCAGAACCGCGCTCTGGATAAAGATCTCCGTCCCGCTTGAAATCAAGGCCTCTTTATTGTCCATGGTCAGCACCCGCGGATTGGATAGGATGCGTCCTTGACCGGTATCCTCCAAGGCCGACAGCTGCAAATCCAACTGACGGGTGCTGGCTACGTTTCCAAAGGTGAATCCGACCGCTCCGCCCGCCCCTTGGGCCACGGCCGCGGGAAGATTGACTATAAAGTTGTTGCCGCTCAATCCCACTCCCCCGGTCAACGGGAGGGCCGTTAAACCCGTGGCACCGGTATTGGACGTGGCACCGGTCACCTGATAGTTCCCCCGCGTCGTCTGGTTGGTAAAATTTCCGCCCCATTGGATGCCGAGTTCCCGGGTAAAATTCGTACTGGCCTCGACAATGCGCGCTTCGATCAGGACCTGCGGGGTGCGGGTATCGAGGTTTTTCAGGATCGACTCGATCTTGGCCACGTTGTCCGGGAGATCGCGGACAACCAGCGAATTGGTCCGCGTATCGACCGCAAGAGTCCCTTGCTTGCTCAAAAGATCCCGGACGGAGTCGGCGTTGATCTTGGCATCGCCGAAGTTGACCGGAATGATTTCGGTGGTCAGGTTGTTTGCGCCATCCGCAAAGGGCGACCTGATAACGCGGACGATCGTGCCATCCCGGAACGAGATCAGGTTGTTGATCTTCAGAATGGCCTCAAACGCTTCCCGCGCGAGAACCCGCTGGAAACTCAAAGTCAGACGGCCGTTGACATCCTCCGCAATGATGACGTTGAGACCTTCCTCCTGCCCCAAAGCCCTGAGAACATCTTTCAGATCTGCGTCCCGAAACTCCATGCTAAAGATGGCCCCGTCCGCGTCGTTGGACTCCTTGACAACATTAATCGTCCCTTGACCGGTCACGGCGGCAGGAGCGATGGAATGGCCGGTCACCCAACACAACGCGATCAGGACCCAAACCATCTTACCCGCTGTTCCGTGACGCCCCCTCTTCATGGAGACCTCCTCTTAGGCCTAATGTCCCAAAACAAATTTATCGACCCGCAGTTCCTTTTCTCCCGCTGGACCTTGCAGCACCACGCGGTCTTCTAATATATCGGTGATCTGTTTTCCATCAATCTTATCACCCTTGCGCAAAATCTTGTTGTTGATAATCGCCACGCCCCGGCCCGATCGATAGATAATTGCGCTCAGATGGAGCTCTCCATTCGCTTCCGACCCCACGGCGTTCGTTCGGCCGGGAAGCACAAAGGGATCCCTGCCCCACTGCAAGGCTTTCTCCTGGCGTTCCAGCCACTGCGTATTAATCTCGGATAGCGGTTGAGCTCTGAGAAACGCAGGGGTAAGGAATAAAAGGCAAAGAATAAAAAACGGGAACAGAATAATAAAAGACACGGCCATTTTCATCTTATTCCTCTTGCTCTTCACTCTTTTCCCAAATACGTTATCGTTTTCAAATGCGCCAAGACGGACGGGCTGATGTCGGTTCGTGTTTCGACTTTGATCTCCTTTACGACCACGGCTCGCGGCAAGTTCTCCAACATGAGCAGATAATCTCCCAGTTCGCGAAACCGCGACTGGACGTCGATCTGGAGCGTGAGCTGGAGATAGGCCCCTTTATCCTCGATGGAATCCGGACGAATCGAAACAAACTCGATCTGCCGGAGACGGGCCAGCCGGGTCATCTCTTCCAGCAACTCCGACAGGCGGCTTCCTCCCGGGAAAAGATCCCCCGCTTTCCCCGCCAGCTCGGCACTGGTCTCTTTCCCCTGAGCCGATTGCCGAAGCTCGTCGGCCCGCTTCCGGAGCAAGGGAATCTGCGCCGTTCCCTGATCCATTTCGGCTTTGAGAGAAACTTTCTGCGCCGACAGATCTTTGGCGCTCCGGACCATCGGAGCGACGAAATACCCGAAATAAATGAATACAACGGCGGCGATGGTCAAAATCGCGAGAGCGCGCTCGCGCATCGAGAGCTTGGTCAGGTCAAGCTTTGCAAGATAATCGTTCAGAGGCACAATTTTCTCTGCGTTAGTGTAAACTCGCCGTCAACTCAAAACTCATGCCTTGCGCGCCCTCTCCGGGTTCTTTTTGAGCGTAGATCAATGAAACATACCCGTAACGGGGAGAGTGTTCGAGAGCCGCAATAAACCGGTTGATGGCGGCCTGGGACTGAGCCATGCCGGCAAAATGAAGTCCGGCTTCCGTTGACGGAGGCATAAATCCTCCGGACTTCGAATCCGTGCTTTCCAGGCGCGTCAGCCAGACATCGTCCGGAACAAGGAGGCTCACTTCCCGCACAACATCCGACCAAAGGATGCGGTTCTTCAGAAGGTCCCTCATGGCCGCGAGCTGCTCCGCCGCGACCCCTTGCCCTGCCTGCGCCCCCGCCGACAAGCTTGCAATCTCTCCATTGAGCCGGGCCAACTCTTGCTGAGTCTTGTCCCGCTGAATCGTGAGCTCCTGAACTTCTTTTTTCATCGTGCTAACTTTCCACCAATAGCCTAAAGAAAAAACGACCAAGACGACGGCGCCGGTGGCCACGCTCACCGGAATGGCCCTCTGTTTGAAGGAAAAAGGTTTCTCCTCAAATAGAATCTCCGGCGCGATCAAATTGATATAAGATTTCATTGATATCTCACGATCAAGGATCCCGTCGCCTCATGCGTCCGTCGTTCTCAAGGCCAGTCCCACACCGGTCGAGAATCGGGGTGCCAACAGCCGGATCTCCCGGAAGGCCGATTCCTCGCAGATTATTTCGGCAAACGGATCGTCCAATTCCACATTGGCATCGAAATAGGACGCGAAGTATTCCTGGAATCCGGGCATGAGGCCGACGCCGCCCATCAACACGATCTTTTTGACCGACCCCTCGCGGAACTGGGCCCGGTAGTAATCCATGGAGCGTTGTGTTTCCAGGACCATCCGGTCCACCTCGGCCTTGATGATTTCGAGCCGCCGGCCGTCTTGATCCTTGGAGGGCGCGGCGGCTCCTTCGCTGGGCTTGGCGCCGGAGAGTCCCTTGTCCCGCTTCAGTTGTTCCGCTTCTTCCCGTTCGATCCCCAACCCCTGCGCGATGGCCCGGGTGATTTCCTGGCCTCCGAGCTGAACATTCCGCGTGAACCGCAAGACGCCCCGCTTCGAGATATTGATATCCATTTTTTCGGCGCCGATATCCACAAAGACGAGGTTTTCATCCAGGTCCGATTTGTAATTCAATTTGACGGTATTGAAGAGCGCCAGCGGATTCACGTCCATCGCCGTAATCGGCAGGTTGATCCTCTTGAAGGCCCCGAGTTGGTTCATCACGGCGGCCCGTTCGGTCGCGACCAGCAACACCTCGGTTCGCTTGAGGTCGCGCTCCTGGACTTCTCCGACAACGAGATAATCCAGAACGGCATCCTCGACCGGAAACGGGATCAGTTTCTTGGCCTCCCATCGGACCGCCTCCGCCAACTCATCCTTGGGCATCTTCGGCAGCAAAATGTACCGGATGATGGGGTTGCGCCCGCCGAAATTGATCGCGATCTTTTGTCGTTTGAGCCGGCCTTCTTTAAAAACGTCATGAAGGGCCAAGGGGGCGCTCTCCTCCGGACCCGGTTGAGCGCTTGGGTCGGCGGGCGGGAGCTCGGTCAGCCCGGCATGCTTTAGAACGAGACCCTTTCGCGTGGAAGCCAGATGAACGACCTTGATCGCGCTCCGGCCGATGTCCAACCCCAGAAGATGCCGCTTCGGCATGACCCAGGAAAGCAAAGACGATCCCATCTTCTTCACCCACCGGCATTCATTAAGACGCCCTGCGGACCAACGCGCCGCCCGCCTTCATCTCGTCAATCGCTTTCCGATAGGCCGTTTTATGTTTGAAGCCCCGTTTAAGGTACTTCCAGATCAGCTTGATCTTTAGAATGTCCTCTTCCGAATATTCCCGAGCCTCCAGATCCCCCATCGGAACGCGGCGGGGGTTGATGTACCCCTTTTGCTCCAGATAGTAGAGTTTGTGTCGGGGAATATCGACTTTTTTAAGAATGTCGGCGGTTTTCATCAAGTGCTTCTCTCGGCGTATGGACAAATCCCTCGTGAGGATCGATTTCTAAATCTATTTTTCTAAGGTTCAGTGTACCAAAAAAGGCGGGATTGTCAAGCGCGCATTCGAATGCCCGTCTCCATTATTGATGATCCGGAGCCTGCTCGGAAGGAAGCCGGGCCGCCTATCGTCCGCGGCCCAGCATGTACGCATAAAAGAACAGGAATATCGCGGCCAGGATCAGACTGACCCCGAAGCCGATCCGATACTTGACCACCTCCTCGTCAATCCGGGTCACCATCCGGTTCATCTCCTTGCTCATTTTAATCAAGGTCTGTGGCGAGGCGATCAACAACCCGCCCACGGCCAGTGCGATCAAACCCAGGAAAATCATCCAGCCCATGGTTTCCTCCTTCGTCCGTTTTGCCGGTCTCTGAATGGATTCCGGCGCATCCAGAATTTTAATTTCATGGAAAATCCTCACGAGTGGCGCCCGTATTATTCGAGTTCGGACCCGGACTTCCCGAGTTGAACGCGTTCACGGTGACATCCGTTGTCCGAGTGACGGAGGCATTGTTCGTATCGGTGATTGTAATCTGAAAGGTGCTTGTCCCCGTCGAGGAAGGCGTCGTCGGAAAGACCAGATTGAACGTGCCGTCCTTGGGGGAGATCCCGACAAGCGGGAGCACATTCGTGCTTGCGCTGGGAGGCAAGATCGTCGCGGTAAAGACGACGGGATTGGTGCCGGAAACCGTCCATATATCCTCGATCGGGTCGATCGGATTCGTGCCCGGATTGGGCGGATTGTACTGCTCGATCATCGAATAGCTGTCCGTATCCGGCAGCCCCCAGCCCGCGGGGGCCGTGATCTGGACCTGTTTCGCGTCGGCGCAGCCGTTGTTCGTAATGGACCAGGTCATTTCCTGGTCGGTGCTGTTGGCATTGATGCTGGTAGGATTCACCTGGGGCGTGAAACCTCCGAATTTGACCGTGTTGGAATTCACCGTCTGTGTGCCGACCGGCGTCCCGGACCCGCCGGTCTGCTCCGTCCCGTTGGCCGAGCCGGTAAAGTAGAAAGTCGAGCCGGATGGGCTGCCGGTGATCTGATAGACCCAGACGAAGTTGAAGGTGCCGCCGCCGGACGGCACGGGACCATTCGGCGCCGCCGGAGTCGGTCCGGAAACCAGCGTGACCTGCCCCCCAACCGACACTACAAGCGCCGAGGGCGTGACATTGATGATGTTTTGCGAAAAATTGTTCGTGAGCGTCATTGTCACGGTCAGATTTGCATTGAAATAACCGCAGGTCGGTGAGGTTGCGGGCGAGGTCGTCACCGCGATACCCGCGTTAAACTGACCCATCGCCAGCGTGGGCGAAGTGGCCATGATGGAAGTGGCCGAGTTGACGCTGTTTCTCGCAAAAGCTGTGAAATAGATCGTTCCCGAATCGGTCGCATTCGTGCTGTAGGTAAATGTAATCGTCCCGGAGGCCCCCGAAGCCAGGGTCAAGGGGTTGGGACTGTACACCGTCGATGTCAGAGCTTGTGTCACGGTGCCCGTCTTTACGGCCGTGGGCGGATTCGGATTCGTGGTAATCGTGGACAGGGTGGCCGTGGAGCGATTGGCGACGGTCATCACGAGCCTGAAGCTGGCGCCGGGGGTGAGCGTGGAGATCGGAGTCCCGGACAGGTCCGTAATGATGAAGCTGGTGACCTCGAGCGACTTGAGCGTCCACGAGCCGATGCTCGTTCCTGAATTTAATGTGACACTCGTTAGGTTGGTGAACGGGGGACCGGTCGTCGTGGTGGTATAATACGCACGGACATCTCTCAAGTGCTGGGTGACATCGGCCGAGGAATAGCCGGCCGTCATCAGAATGACGAAATTCAGATTACTACCCACCGCAATCGCATTGGCCCAACTGCTGGCCCGGAAGGTAACCGATGTCGTCGAGTAGGCCGTGCGCGTCCAGCCGGCCGGCGGCGCGATCGTCGATGGAAAGGTCGTGTTGTAGGTGTTCAAGCGGAACCGGACCTGGTAGATTCGGGCTCCGGTATTCGGATTGGTGTTGGTGTTGGTAATGAGAAAATTGGCCGTGACGGCACTTCTCATGGTGTACTGAACCGGTGTCGGGTCGGTCTGGGCCGACGTGTAGCTGTAGGCTGCCTCGGCCGAGGTCTGCCACATCCCGAGAAGGACCCCCGTCATGGCGAACGTTATCCATTTTATCTTCATCCGAGCACCCGCTTTCGTTAACGTTGGACCGTCCTCCGAATCACGCGGTTGGCGTTTCCCACCACGGCCACCGGGGTCGTCCCGGTCGAGACGATCTCGGCCTCGTAATTCGGAGGGTTGGTAGGATCGTCGTACAGGATCGGGGCGACCGGCGCCCCGGCCGCTTGGCTGGCGGATGAGCTCCCATCCTGGCATCGTCTGACCCCGTACAGCGTCATGTTCACTCCCGACCGAACCGAACCGGTATAGGTGAGCTGCTCCCAATCGACCGGATTGGGTGAGAAAGCCGTAATGATCGCAATGGACCCGGCTGTGAGAAATTTGGAATTATCCGCGATTGTTAGTGAGGCCAACGATGTACAATTATTCGCGAGGCCACCGGCCAGAGTGGTAACCGGATAAACCAACTCTCCACGTTCATGGGAGCCAGCCGTGGAGGTGACTCCGCCGACGGGTCGGCCTCGCGTAATTCCGGTGAACTGGGCGCAGATGCCGGAACTACTGATGCCGGTGTATTGAACATACTCAAAGGGATCCATCCCGACGTCCCCGATCATCAAGTAGCCGCTTGTCGGAAAGCGGTCCGTGGTGTAAACACAGATGGGCGAGGTTGTGGCGCTGTTCGGAATCCGTCGGCGCAACTTGGTCGCAGGCAAGTTGGTGCTGACGGTAAAGCTCGCGGCATTGGGAGCCGAGCCCAGCGTTCGAGTGGAGGACGTCATGGGGTCCGACGTGCTCCGGTACCAATCCACGTTTTGCGCCAGGTTGTATTGTTCGAACTCGATCCCTCCGTCCGCGATCCCGAAGGCCAATAAACCGGCTGACTGGTTCATGGCCGTGAAGCTTTCGTTGCTCACGAGCGAAATCAGGGCCGCGCCGATCAGGGCGACGACCACCAGGATCAGGATGACGAAGATGAGGCTGGCGCCGCGTTGAGGGTCGTTCATAATAAGATGTCTTCTCTCGTTTTCCATCAGAAGCTCCGAGGGTGAACGCGGGAACGGAACTGGACCGCCCCCGATCCGGTGCCCACCGTGAGGGCGATCTGGACCCACCAGATATCCGTCGCGGCCGGGGATACGGCCGGCGTGGCGATCGTCGCCCCGGTGTTGTCCAGATAGGTGAAGGTCAGACTCGAAACGTTCGCGGCCAGGGTGTCGGTCGTTGCAGTGACGCGATTGAGGTTCGTCCCCGACAGTGTATAGCTGATCGTGTTGTTGCTTGTATCGACAAACGTAAAGGTGGTCGCGCCGGCCGTGTTGACGCTCGTGTTATTCGCCACGTTTCGAATCTCGCGGATCATTCGGTCCATCGCGATCCGGTTCACTTGCGTCCCCTCGCGGACGTTGGTCCCGGTCAGGACGCTTTCGCTTGAGTAGAGAAAGGCCCGGGCCGCAACGATTCCGATGATCCCGATCAGGATGACCGAAAAAATCAGCTCGATCAATGTCACGCCGCGCTCGTTCCGCATGCATCCTCTAATGATTCGTAACCAGCGAGACCAACACGGCGGCCGGCACGCTCGGCCCGACGCCCGACGCCTGGACCGTGACCTGGACCTGCTTGTAATCGGTCGGACAGGCCGCCGTCGTGGTCAGGGCATTGTTCGTAAAACAGGTGATCGTCACACTTCGATTATATTTTGTGAACCCGGTCACCGGATTCTCCGCCGGATAATTGCCGGCGATAATATAGCCGAATCCGCGCCCCGGATTATTCCGGTCGCCCATGATCTCTTCCATTTTCTCCTGGGCCAGATCGGCCGCCGTCGTTGTTCCCACCGTATTCACCTGCCGGCTCGTCATGAAACCGACGGCCGAGATCAGACCCGGAATCGCGATCGCGAGGATCACGATGGTCAGAATCACTTCAATCAATGTAAACCCTTTGGATCTCATCGTCGTCAGTGGGTCAGATTGCCCGTGTTCTGTTGAATCGTAATCACGCGATTCCTTCCCGAATAATTCAAGATGACGCTGCTCGTGCAGGTCAGGACGGTGCCGTTGGTGTCGGTCGGCGCCCCGATGCTGTTGAACTCCATGACGCCGCCGGCCCCCCCGCAAAAAGGCGTCGCCGAACTGAAGCGAACGCCGCTAAGCTGCCCCTGGCGGTAAGCATCAAAATTGACGACGAGCGTCGCCCCCAGACTCGACGGATCCGCGACGGGCACGTCCGGGTTCGGGGAAGCATCACGATAAATGGTGTACCCGGCCGTCGAAGTGATCGTGATCCCGTGCCGGCTCTGCGTGCTGACGGCCAGTTGCTGTGCATAGCGCAGATCGCCCACGACCTTGTTCACGGCCTGATCGAGCCTGCTGTCCGAGAGGCTGGAAAGGCTGAGCGACACGACGGCGCCCAGGATGAGCACAATCAGGATGGTCAGGACCAATTCGATCAGCGTGAAGCCGTTCCCGTCCTTGCCCGCCATACTCTCCCTCTTACTGAAATTTTAGCACGTTATGGGCGTTCCCGGACCCGATTATTCCGGATTTCGGCGGCGCGGGCTTCCATTCTTTCGGCTTCGACATCCTGTTTCGTTTTTCTCAATAAATCGGCGTAATCCTCCAGGGTCGTCGCCAGTTCCGGGTTTTCCGGTCCCAGGGTTTTCTCCCAGATCGCCAACGATTGCCGGTAGAGCGGCCCGGCTTCGTCGTACCGGGCCTGATTGCGGTAGAGATCGGCCAAAGCCCGCAGGCTGAAGGCCACGGCGGGATGATCCGTCCCCCATTCTTCTTCCCGAATGGCCAACGAACGACGATAAAGCGGCTCGGCGTCCGCATACCGGCCTTGCGCCTCATAGAGTTTGGCCAAGTTGTAGAGACCCTTGGCCAGTTCCGGACTCGGCGTCGTTCCCATCATTCCAATGGCTTGGCGATAGAGCAACTCGGCCTCGTTGTACCGCTTCCGGTTCGAGTAAAGCATGGCAAGATTGTGAAGCGCGATGATGAAATAGCTCGCATTCGACGCCGGAGTCCGCTGCCAGATCAGGATCGCGTCCCGATAGAGCGGCTCGGCCTCGTCGGACCTTCCCTGGGCGGCGTAGAGCTCCGCGAGATAGAGAAATCCCGACGCTTGAGCATCTTGTCCTTCGCCGTTCTTGGCCAGGGCGATGGCCCGGTGGTAGAGGCGCTCGGCCTCGGCGTAGCGTCCCAGGATGGTATATTGCGCTCCCAGTCCCAAGTACGGAAGACTGGTCGCGGGCGACGACGCCACGGCCGCCTCCCAAAAAACCACGGGACTCCGCCAGACGGCGTTCCGGCTCCAGCTCTCCCTTCCCCCGGCCGCCACGATCGCAATGACGATGAGGCCGGCCGTTACCCAGACCTTGGCCCGTAGCCCCTCCGCGGCGGCCGCAAGCCGCTCAAGACCTTGCATCGCCAGCCCGGTGCCGGCCATCAAGAATCCAACAGACGGGATATAGACATAGCGCTCCGCCAAGGGAGTGATCGCGATGCCGAAGACGCCCGCCAAAACAGCCGGGCCAAGAAAAATAAGAGCCCATCCCAGGCCGAACGACAATACGACCGCGCGACGAATGAGCGCCCAGAGGAAGAGACCCGACAACATAACGCACGCCAGAACGGCGAGCTTCAAGAAGAGAGAAGAGGCCGTAAAAGAGACGATGAAGGGGTGGAGCGGATAGGGGAACAACATCAGCCTGAGGTAAAAACTTAAAACCGTGATCAGGCCCAAAACAGCTTCGAACGGAAAGAGTTCCTGCACGGCGAGACCGCCGCCCGGGTTTGAAATACCCGAACGCCGCATCCAAAAATAAACGCCCAGGATCAGCAACGGCGCCAGCCAGCGAACCGCGTTCCGCCGGGACAAGAGCTTGGGCCCGGAAAGATAATCGTAGAGCATGAATAACGGGAACAATCCCACCGCCGTTTCTTTGGTCAGAAGCGCGAGGATGAATGCGAACATGGAGGAACTGAAAAACCACCTGCTTCCGCCGCGGCCGGATCGGATGTAGAGCAGCATCGAGAGGAGAATAAACGTCGCGCAGAACACATCGCTGCGGCCCGCGATCCAGGCAACGGCCTCGGCATGGGCCGGATGGACGGCAAAAAGAGAGGAGACCAGAAGCGGAAAACTTGTATAGGGGGACGGCGTGGCCTGACGGGCCGTGATTACTTTCGCCAGGAAAAAAACCAAGGCGGTGTTGAGAATATGGGCGAACCAGATCGAAAAATGATAACCGAAGGGGTTGTAGCCCCAAAGAGAAAAATCCAGAAGGTACGACAGATTGACGACGGGGCGATAATAGGCCGTCGATGGCTTGAGAGCCGGCGCGATCAGCTGATCGGTCAGAAACCGGCTCCAGCCGTCGACCGGCGAACCAAGATTCGGGACGATTTGTTCATCATCCAGGCCCAGGCCGTTGGCCAGCACGTTGAGGTTCGCCAACAGGGCCAGGAGCACCGGAACAGCCCACAGCCACCGGTCATGCTCACCCCTTTCCAACGCTCGTTTCGCGGCATCGAGTGTCAGCATTTTCCGAACGGCTTTACAACCTGTTGGGATTTTTTTTGAACCGCCAAAACCTCTGATGAGAACATCGCAGGGAGAGGAGGCCTCCTCTCCCTGCGCCTTGGCCTTTTCACGCGGACCGGATGCCGATCAAACAAACCCGGCCGATAAGACGGCTAAGACGGCGATGACCGTCCCGTTTAACAATTGGTCTTCGTCGCCAAAGTCAAAGCCCCCGTCAATCCGTTATAACTCGCCTGGGCGCCGCGGCCGGACCCTCCGCAAGACGTGGCGGCCGCATTGCAGGTTAAGTTGCCGCCGGCGCAGATTCCAAAGGTGTCCGGACTGCCGCCGGAGAACGCGGAGGTAACGACCCCGCTGCCGCTGAGACTGACCAATGTGAATACGTTCGAATAAAAGGTTCCGGCCGCGCCGGTCGTGGGCAGGGCCTTCAAGCTGTTAATGGCCAACGCCAGCTGGGCGTTGAACTGGCCGAAGGTGCCGTCAATGGCCGCGTTTTTGGAGTCCGTGAGGATGGTCCCGAACTGGACCATCGCCACGGCGCCGAGAATTCCCAAGATGACAATGATCAGGACCAGCTCGATCAGCGTGAACCCTTTTTCATTCTTCAGCATCTTCATGCGCTCTCTCCTTTGTTTTGATGACGGTTGATGGATCGACGATCGACCTCGGCTGTCCGAACCGGAATCTCCATCTTTCAAGAGCTGTCGATCACCATTTCTCGTACCCCTTCGTTGTCGAATAAACGCGCCCGTTCGAAGGATCATATCCGAAGGGGTTTCCGAACGGATCGACGGGATTGCCGGATTCGTCCAACGCCTTGGTTTTCAAATACTGGTCCGTAAAGAGGGTTCCTTCTTTGATGGGGAGCGTATAATGTTCCCGCATCAGATCCTTCAAGTCGGCCGGAATTTTCTGTCGGGTGAGCACGTACACCTGAACCGCCTTTCGAAGGTTCCCCAGCGAGATCTGCAGGGCCGCCTCCCGCGCGGCCTGGGCCATCCGTTGGTACTTCGGAATCAGCACTCCGATAAAGATCGAGATCAGGACCACAACGATCAGCGTATCAATGATACCGAGGCCCTGTTCCCCTTTGAGCCGCATCTATATTTTTCGGATCCATGGCCAGCCGGATTCGTAAACCACATTAGAAGATGAAGCAAAGCTCATGCCAAATGGCCTTGGAGATTACCCTACGCTATTTCAATCTGTTAACTACTACCATTATAGCAGATGCCCAAAATCGCGAGTATTCCCGTGCACAAGTGTCACCGGAATTACCCAAGTCCGTATTTCTTCATTTTGTTGTAGAGATGCTTCCGGCTGATGCCCAAACGCTTCGCGGCCGCGCTTCGATGGTCCTGTTCATCGGTCAGCGCCTGTTCGATTAATTTTTTCTCGATGTCCGAACTGACCCGTTCCAAATGGTCGCGAAGGCGGCCGTTGCCCATCGGTTCGGACGGCATCGTGGCCGGCGGCTGAACGGCGTCCTGAAGATCATCGAGATCAAGAACATCGGCCTCGGCCAGGACGACCGCCCGCTGAATAACGTTCTCAAGCTCCCGGACATTCCCCGGCCACCGTTGACGAAGCAGCCAGGTCAGGGCCGGCTCGCCGATCCGACCGACACGGCGATTGAATTTTTTCGCATACAGCTTGAGAAAGGCTTCCGCCAGAACCGGGATATCTTCCAACCGCTCCCGGAGGGGGGGCAGATGAATATTCACGACGTTCAGGCGGAAGAACAGGTCCTCGCGAAAACGGCCGGCCTTTACGGCCTCGCTCAAATCCCGATTCGTTGCGGCGATGATCCGAATGTCCACCGGAATGGGCTTGATCCCGCCGACGCGTTCAATCTCGCGTTCCTGCAGCACGCGAAGGATCTTGGCCTGCATGCCCGTCGCCATCTCGCTCACTTCATCCAAAAACAGGGTTCCTTCATGGGCCGACTCGAATTTTCCCAGCCGTTGCTGGTAGGCCCCGGTGAAGGACCCCTTTTCATGTCCGAACAACTCGGCCTCTAGCAAACTCTCCGGGATGCTGGCGCAGTTCACGGTGAGAAACGGCCGGGCCCGGCGAGGACTCCGCCGATGGATGGACCGGGCCACCAATTCTTTGCCCGTCCCGCTCTCGCCGGTAACCAGCACGGTGACATCGCTGTCGGCCACTTTATGGATCAGGTCGAAAACCTTCCGCATGGCCGGGCTCTCCCCCAACATCGCCGATGTTTCCTCGCCCCAGTGACGGTTCAGTCGCCGGACTTCCTCTTGGAGGCGACAACGTTCCACGGCCCGTTTAATCACGATTCGCATCTCATTCAGATCGAACGGCTTCGTAAAATAGTCATAGGCCCCTTTCTGCAAGGTCTCGATCGCCACCTTTTTGGAACCGAACGCCGTCATGAGGATCACCACAAGTTCCGGATCAAACTCTTTCATCTTGTCCAGCGCGAGCAGGCCGTTGAGCCGGGGCATTTTGATGTCCATCAGGACGATCTTAAACTGCCCGGACTTCAATTTCTCAAGGGCCTCCCATCCGTCCGAGGCCGTCGCGAAGGAGTAGCCTTCCTTTTTCAAGGCCTCGCTCAGGAAAAAGCGAAGGGCCTCTTCATCGTCGACAATCAGGATTTGCGGTGAAAGTTCCATTCAACGCTCATGATCGGGCGGACGCCACCCGTCCCGATGGCGAATTATTTGACCGGCAACTCGATCGCGAAGACCGTCTCCCCGTTGCCGCTTTCAACCTCGATCGTCCCGCCTTGCGCGGTCACGACCTGGTGCGTAATGGCCAGGCCCAGACCGGTTCCGCCTTCCTTGGTGGTATAAAACGGATCGAAGATCCGCTTGTAGTCGTCGGGCGGAATCGTCGAATCCGTATTCGCGATCTTGATCGACACCCGGCGCGCCCTGGAAGGGTCCGGACCGGCTTGCACCGCCGTTTTCACCCGAACCGTTCCCGCATTCGGAATCGCCTGCACGGCATTCCGAAGCACGTTTAAAACGGCCTGGAGCATCGCCTCCCGGTCCAGCAGGATTTCGGAGATCCGCGGATCATACTCCTGAAGGATGGTAATCTGTTTTGTGTTTCTTTCATAGCCGCACAGCTCAACGGCGTCGTGAACCAACCGGTTCAGATCCACTTTTTCGATCAGACCGCTGGCCGGGCGGGCGAGCCGCAAGAGGCGCTCCACCACCCTGTCCAGCCGGTTCACTTCCCCCACGATCGTCTCGGCATACTTCTGCTCCGACGGCGAATCGGCGGATTCTTGCAGAAGTTGAGCCAATCCTTTAACCGCCCCCAAGGGGTTTCGGATCTCGTGCGCCACGCCGGCCGCAAGCGTTCCCAGTGCCGCCAGGCGTTCCGTTCGCTGGAGTTGTTCCTGCATCGCCAGTTTGGAAACCATCTGATTGAAGTCCCGCCCGAGGTAGGCGAACTCCTCCGTCAAATCCAACCGGAGGTTTGTCCGGAAGTCTCCGATCGTGACACGGTTGATCGCTTCCTGAAGCCGTTTCATCGGCTGAACCAGGGCGTACGAAATGAACAACCCGACCACCAAGGCCACCAGCCCGCTGAGGAGAAAGACGGGTATGATGCCGGTGATGGCGCTGTGAAATTCGGTCATTCCCGCGATTCGGCCGGAGGCTTCCGCGGAGAGGACGGCCCTGGAGATCAGATACACCGAGATGTAAGTCGGCGCGAGTGAAAATAAGATCAGGAAAAAGGGGATGAAAAAAAAGAGGCTGAGTTGAACGTGGCGTTTAAAGAGAAAGGAGGACAGCCCATGATCAAGACCGTCACCGGGCTGCACGAATTTAGCCACCGCCGCCTTTGAAGACATTGATCAGGTTCCACCAGGGCATGAAGATGGCCAGGGCCAGAAACAGGACGACCCCGCCGATGACCGCCAGCAACAGCGGCTCCAGGGAGGTGGACAGGTTTCGAATGGAATACTCCACCTCTTGATCGTAATATTCCGACACCTTCATCAGCATCTCTTCCATCTTTCCGGTCTGCTCGCCGATGGAGACCATCTGGATCACCACCGGCGGAAAAATGCGGCTGACCTGCATGGGCTGGACGATGCCGCGGCCCTGCCGTGCGCTGTCCCGAATGTTGTCCACCACGCGGGAAATGACGGTATTCCCGACCGTCTGAGAAACGATCTCGAGGGTTTGCAGGATCGAAAGCCCGCTGCGGGTCAAGGTTCCGAAGACGCGGGCGAACCGGGAAAGGGCCGTCTTCAGAAAGATGGTTCCAAAAACCGGCAGTTTAATCTTCACTCCGTCCCACCAAAGCCGGCCCGCTTCCGTCCGGACGTAGGTCCGCGTCGAAAAAGTGACCGAGACGATGACCGCCAAGATAAGCCACCAATAGCTCTGGAACCCGTTGTTGATTCCGATGAGGATGCGGGTCGGCAGCGGCAGTTGGGCTTTAAAACTGGCATAGAGGGCCGCAAACCGAGGAATCACAAACTGCAATAAAATGATGAACGCAATCACCAAGGCTCCGATCACGATCTTGGGATAACGGGTGGCGGCCTTGATCCGGGCGCGGGTCGTGGCCTCATGCTCCGCAAGGGTCGCCAGACGTTGCAGAATCTCATCCAGCACGCCCCCGGTCTCGCCGGCGCGGATCATGCTCACGTAGAGGTTGCTGAACACCGACGGATGTTTTGCGAGGGCGTCCGAAAAGGAGCTGCCGCCTTCCACATCCTTGCGAACCTGCACGATCACATCCTTCAGCCGTTTGTTCTCGGTCTGCTCAATCAGGGCATCGAAGCTGGACATAAAAGGCAGGCCGGCCGAGATCAGCGTGGCGAGCTGTCTTGAAAAGATGATCAGGGCCTCGGGAGAAACGCGCGTGAAGCGGTCCAAAACATCGGCCACCCCAAGTTTTTTCCGCATCTCCTCAATCGAAACGGGGTGATAGCCGAGATGGTCCAACTGAGTGGCCACGGCGTCCCGGCTGGAGGTCTCGATCGTGCCGGTGGACAAAGAGCCGTATTTATCCCGTGCGCGGTACTGGAAAACCGGCATGCTACGCCTCGATTTCTTGAGTGACGCGCAAGACTTCCTCCAGCGTCGTAAGGCCTCTGACGGCGGCGGCCAGTCCTTGCAGACGCAACCCGACGAACCCGGACTGGACCGCTTGATTGCGGATCGTGCCGGAAGAGGCCTTGGCGACAATCAGGTTTCGAATCGCCTCATCGACGGGAAGCAGCTCATAGATGCCGGCCCGGCCCAAATAGCCGGTATTCCGGCATTGCTGGCATCCGCTTCCCTTGACGAGATGGATCTCCTTTCGTCCGTCGAGGAGCTTCTCCAGGTTCAGGCTTTTGACCAGATCCGGAGTCGGCGTGAACGGACCCTTGCAATGGGCGCAGACCTTTCGAACCAGCCGCTGGGCCATGACTCCGATCAAGGACGAGGCCACCAGAAACGGCTCGGCGCCCATGTCCAGAAGCCGGGCCATGGCGCCCGCCGCGTCGTTGGTGTGCAGCGTTGAGAAAACCAGATGGCCCGTCAGGGCCGCCTGGATCGCGATCGAGACCGTTTCGGTGTCCCGGATCTCGCCCACCATGATCACGTTGGGGTCCTGCCGCAGAATGGAGCGCAGGCCGTTGGCGAACGTGATGCCCACCTTGGAATTCACCTGGACCTGGTTGATGTACTTGAGTTGATATTCAACGGGGTCCTCGATCGTGATCACATTCTTTTCGATGGAATTGATGCGGTTCAACGCGGCGTAGAGCGTGGTGGTCTTCCCGCTCCCCGTCGGACCGGTGACGAGCAACAGGCCGTACGGCCGACGGATCATTTTTTCGAACTTTTTCAAATTGTCCGCCGAAAACCCCATCTCTTCCAGGCCGAGAAGGATGCTCCCCTTGTCGAGGAGCCGCATCACGAGCTTTTCGCCGAAGATCGTGGGGAGTGTGGACAGTCGGATGTCCACGTCCTTTTCGCCCACCTTCATCTGAATCCGGCCGTCCTGTGGAACCCGCTTCTCGGCGATGTCCAGATCGGCCATGATCTTGATGCGGGAAACGACGCCCGCTTGAAGGTTCCGCGGCGGGGTCATTACCTCCCGGAGCATCCCGTCGACCCGATAGCGGATGCGCAGCACCTCGGCGTCCGGTTCGATATGAATATCACTCGCGCCTTCCCGGACGGCCTGGGCGATCATGGTGTTCACCAGCTTGATCATCGGCGTATCGTCCCCGATGCGCTGGAGATCGATCACCTGCTCTTCCGGCATCACGCCGTATCCCTGGATATCGGCCTCCTTCGCCGCCTCTTCCATGGTCGAGGTGGCGCTGTAGAAACGATCAATGGCCTTCATCACCTCGGATTCCGAACTCACAACCGGCTGGATCTCCATGCCGGTCGCCCGGCGGAGGTCGTCGATGGCAAAGACGTTGAGCGGATCGACCATGGCGAGGGTGAGAATCCGGTCCTTTTTGAAGACCGGGATGACTTGATGGCGACGGGCCATCGTTTCCGGAATAATCTTGACGACATCCGGATCAATGATGATGCTGGAAAGCGTCACCGGCTGGATGCCCATCTGCTTCCCGAGCACTTTGATGATGTCTTCCTCGGTGACGAAACCCATGCTCCGGAAGATGGTCCCGATCCGGCCGCCGTGGAGTTTCTGTTCGCTGAGCGCGCGCTCAAGCTGTTCGCGGCTGATCAACCCTTCCGCGATCAGCATTTCCCCCAGCATTTTCCGTTTCTGTTGCGGTAACGGCATCGTCACCTTCCCCCCGGAGGGCCGTTCCAACGGACCTGGAGCAACGGGCAAGAGTTTGGATTTAGATTTCTATCGTTTACTCGCTTTTAAAGAAAAGTCAAGCGAAACAAAAAGGTTCTGGCACTCAACTAGCATACCATACGGGTTCATGTTGTCAATTGCAGGGCCGTCCGGAAGTAATCCACCGTCAACTTAAGTCCGTCATGGAGTTCGACCTTGGGCTCCCAATCGGCCGCCTTCTTGAGCTTTGTGTAGTCCAGCACGCTCCGGATTTGCTCTCCCCGCTTCTCCGGGCCGTAGACTTCTTTAACCTTTGTACCGGTGATTTCGACCAGAGCGCGGAAAAGTTGGTTGACCGAGACCTCCTTCCCGGTTCCGACGTTGAATATCCCCTGAATGCTGTTCTCGATCACGGCCATGTGCGCCTCGACCACGTCTTCCACAAAGACATAGTCCCGCGTCTGCTTGCCGTTGCCGTTGATGATCGGCTGGTCATTCACCAAGGTTTTCTGACTGAAGATCGCCACGACACCGGCCTCTCCGAAGGGATCTTGACGCGGACCGTAGACATTGGCATAACGCAAGGCCACGTAGTTCAAACCGGTAGCCCGCTGGTAGTAATACAGGTAATGTTCACCGGCCAATTTGCTGATTCCATACGGTGAAACGGGATGCACCGGGTGGGTTTCGGGAGCCGGAAACACCTGCTGTTCGCCGTACACCGCGCCGCCGGAAGAGGCGAAAATCACCTTCTTGGCCCCGCAGCGAACCGCATTCTCCAAGACATTGAGAAACCCCAAAACGTTGACCTGCGCGTCATAGATCGGATCCGCCACGGATCGGCGGACATCCATCTGGGCCGCGTGGTGACTGATCAAATCCGGTTTTTCCTTCTTGAAAATCTTTTCGATCTTCGAGCTCAGAATGTCCATTTTATAAAAACGCGCGGTCCGGTTGACGTTTTTCTTTTTCCCCGTGGAAAGATTATCCACCACCACCACGTCATGGCCTTCCTGGATCAGCCGGTCCACAATATGAGAGCCGATAAATCCCGCCCCTCCGGTCACCAACACCTTCATGGATTCTCCTTAGTGAGATTTTTTTTTTCTTGATACCACTCCACAAATTTTTTGAGACCCTCATCGATCGACGTCCGGGGCTCGTATCCGAGAAGCCGTTTGGCCTTGCCGACGTCCGCAAAGGTCAGCGGGACATCGCCGGCCTGGGGCGGCAGGACTTCGATTTGAGCCTTCTTGTTCAAGGCCTTCTCGATCTTGGCCACCAAGTCCCGCAGTTCAGTGGTTTGGGATCCTCCGATGTTCAGGATCGCGTACGGTTGCGGATGTCCCAGAGCCTCGACGACTCCCTCGACGACATCCGAAATATACGTGTAGTCGCGGCGCGATGATCCGTCTCCGAAAACAGGAACGGGACGGCCCTCATCGATCAACCGCGTGAATTTGGCGATGGCCATCTCGGGCCGCTGGCGAGGACCATAAACGGTGAAAAAGCGCAGGCAGGTCATCGGGACACCGTACAGATGATGATAGGTGTAACACAGCAATTCTCCGGCGCGCTTGGTGGCGGCGTAGGGCGAGATGGGAAAGTCGGCCGGGTCCTCTTCCGAAAAGGGAACGCGGTTGGCGACGCCGTACACCGAGGAGGAAGATGCAAACACAAAGTTTTTAACCCGGGCCGACCGCGCCGCTTCAAGAAGCCGGGTGGTTCCGTTCAGATTCACGTCATGGTACAAAACCGGATCTTGAATCGACGGACGGACGCCCGCACGGGCCGCCGCGTGAAAGACAACCTCGATCGGTTCTTCCCGGAACAATCGGGCCAGCGTCGGTTCGTCCCGGATGTCCCCCTCGACCAGTCGAACGTTTGGCCGGTTCAAGGCCGTTCTGATGTTGGCCCGCTTGACGGCGGGATCGTAGAACGAATCAAAATTGTCCAGGCAAACGACCCGGTCTCCCTCCGCCAGGAGACGCTCAACCACGTGGGACCCGATAAACCCCGCGCCTCCGGTGACGAGGACGGTCTTCATGGTTTCTCGAGAAGAATGAGATATTCGACGTTGCCTTTTTGTCCCGTGATCGGCGATGGCATCACACCCTTTACAATCAATCCCGTCGACCGGGCGAAGCGGACGATTCCGTTCAAGGCGCTCTCGCGCTTCGCCGGATCCCGGACGACGCCTCCCTTGCCCACTTCCCCTTTGCCCACCTCGAACTGGGGTTTGACCAACGCAACGATCATGCCGTTCGGCCGCACGAGCTCGGCCGCTTTCGGCAGAACCTTGGTCAGAGAAATGAACGAAACATCGATCGTGGCCAAATCGACCGGTTCCGGAATCCGTCCCGGCTCAAGGAAGCGAATATTGGTTCGATCGATCACGTGGACCCGGCCGTCCCGGCGCAAAGACCAGGCCAACTGGCCGTACCCCACATCGACGGCGTAGACACGCGCCGCGCCGCGTTGAAGCAGACAGTCCGTGAATCCGCCGGTCGAGGCACCGATATCGACCGCCACTTGATCCCGGATCGTGATGCCGAACCGGTCGATGGCGGCCTCCAGCTTCAAGCCCCCTCGACCGACGTACCGGAGGGCCGTGCCGGCCGGGTCCTCGTGAATCCGAACAACGGCGCCATCCTTCACCGGCAGTCCGGCCTTCGTCGCTTTGGCTCCGTCGACTTCAACCGCGCCGGCCAGGATCAGCGCCTGTGCCTTCTCCCGGCTGTCGGCCAAACCGCGATCGACCAGGGCACGGTCCAGGCGTTTTTTGACCTGTTTTTTAACGGACGGTGAAATCACCATTAGACCACCCGCCGCGGGACTTCGACTTTTGGAAGGCCCGCGGGTCCCTGTTTGTTGGGAAATACAGCGGCGGAAAGGCCCGCCTGGACAAAGGACCGGACGTCCCTCAGTAGGGATTCGGTCGTGAAACCGAAGCGCTCGCGCAGGGATCGAACGGCGCCGTGTTCGATAAATCGGTCCGGCAGACCGATTCGTTTCAGCTCCGCACCGGCAAGGCCCTCCTCTTCCAGGACTTCCAAGACGGCCGAGCCGAATCCGCCCTGCAAGACATGTTCTTCCACCGTGACCAGACGCCGCGTTCTCCGAGCAAGCTGCACGATGAGGTTGCGGTCGATCGGCTTGACGAAGCGGGCATTGACCACGGCCGCGGATATTCCCTCTTTTTCAAGCTCGGCGGCCGCTGCAAGCGATGGGTAGACCCCATGGCCCAGAGCCAGAATCGCTATGTCGCTCCCGTTTTTTAAAAGCTCGGCCCGGCCGACCGGAAGCCGCATAAGTCGCGCATCCATTTCAACGCCGATCCCTTCTCCGCGCGGATACCGGATCGCCGCCGGTCCGTCGTGCTTTGACGCGGTGTAGACCATGTGCTGCAGCTCGTTTTCATCCTTCGGAGACATGACAACCAGGTTTGGAAGGATTCTCAGAAATCCGATATCGAAGATGCCATGGTGCGTGTGGCCGTCTTCTCCGACCAAGCCCGCGCGGTCCAGACAAAGTACGACCGGGAGGTTCTGAATGCAGACATCATGGATGATCTGATCGTACGCCCGCTGCATGAACGTGGAATAGATCGCGACCACCGGACGGAGTCCGGCGGCCGCCAGCCCGGCCGCAAAGGTCACGGCGTGGGGCTCGGCAATCCCGACGTCGTAGCAACGGTCGGGAAACTCCTTGGCAAATTGGGCAAGCCCGGTGCCCTCCGGCATCGCGGCCGTGATCGCCATGATCTGCCGATCGCGTTTGGCCAGCCGGGTCAGGGTCGAGGCAAATACCTGCGTGTACGTCGGAAACCGGGGCGTCTTGCGGGCCTGCCCCGTCTCGACCTGAAAAGGCGAGGCGGCATGCAGCGCGACCGGGTTGCGTTCGGCCGGCTCGTAGCCCTTGCCTTTCTTGGTAATGACATGGACCAGGATCGGTCCCTTCAGTCGCTTGATGTTCTCCAAGGTCGGGAAGAGATGCTCGAAGCGGTTTCCGTCAATCGGACCGATATACTGAAAACCGAGTTCCTCAAACAGAAGACCCGGCCCGATAAATCCTTTCGCCGACTCTTCCACTTTGTGTACGGCCTTGATCATCGGCTGGCCGATCCGGGGGATTGTTTTTAAAATGTGTTTGGCCTCTTCCTTGACCTTGGTATAGAACTGTCCGGTGATGATCCGTGAAAGGTAGGCCGAGATCGCTCCCACATTCTTTGAGATCGACATTTCGTTATCGTTTAGGATGACGACGAAATCCTTTTTGGACGCCCCGGCCTGATTGAGTCCTTCATAGACCATGCCGGCCGTCATCGCCCCGTCCCCGATCACGGCGATGACCTTGTGGCGCTCCCCGAGATGGTCCCGCGCCTCCACCATGCCCAACGCGGCCGAGATCGAGGTCCCGGCATGACCGGCATTAAAAGTGTCATACGGGCTTTCCTCGCGCCGGGTGAACCCGCTGAGCCCTCCGAATTGACGGATCGTTTGAAACTGCTCCCGTCGCCCGGTGATCAGTTTGTGCGCATAAACCTGGTTGCCGGTATCCCAGACGATCTTGTCCCGCGGCGCGTCGAAGACCGCGTGCAGCGCCAGGGTCAACTCGACAATGCCCAGGTTGGTCGCCAGATGCCCCCCGTTCATGGAGGTGACCCGGATGATCTCTTCCCGGATCTCCTCCGCCAGCCGCGGCAGTTCCGTCCTCGGAAGTTTTTTCAGATCCTCCGGGCCGTCGATCTTGTCCAATAAGCGCATTCGTTCTCCTTCTATGGATTGATCTTACGACTTTCTTTCGACGATGTAGCGCGCGATCGCCCGGAGGGGAGCCGCTTCCGGGCCGAAGGCGTACAAACTTTCCTGCGCGTCCCGGATCAGCCGGTCCGCGAGCCGCTTGGATTTTTCCAGACCCACAATCATCGGATAGGTCAATTTGCGGCGGGCGTCGTCCTTTCGAACCCGTTTTCCGGTTTCCTCCTGCGTTCCTTCCACATCCAGAATGTCGTCCGCCACTTGGAACGCCAGCCCCACCCTCTCCCCGAAGACCGTCAGGGAAGACAACGCCTCCGGCCCGGCCTTTCCCAGAATGGCCCCGATGCGGACGGAGGCACGGATCAGCGCGCCGGTCTTGTGGGAATGGACATAGCGAAGGGTCTCTTCGGACACGGTTTGCGATCCGTTTATTCCTTCGGACTCGATGTCCACGAATTGTCCCCCGACCATTCCCAGACTCCCGGCGGCCAGCCCCAGTTCCTGGACGACCGCCAGCAGTATATCCGGTGGAATCGTCCGATTCAAGTGCCGATCCGAGAGCAGGGTGAAGGCCGCCGTCAGAAGGGCGTCGCCCGTCAGAATGGCGGCGGCCTCGCCGAATTTCTTGTGGCTGGTGAGCCGGCCGCGACGGTAGTCGTCGTTGTCCATCGCGGGAAGATCATCGTGCACCAGCGAATACGTATGGACTAGCTCGATCGCGGACGCGACAAGGAGCGTGTCGTCCATCGTAGGGGAGGACCGATGGGCTGCCGTTACCGCCTCGAAGGCCGCGATCGCGAGAATCGGCCGAATCCGTTTCCCGCCGGCAAAAAGACTGTAGCGCATCGCCTCGTGGAGCCGCTCCGGAACGGTTGTCACCGTCGGCAGGCAAGCCTCGAGGGTCCGATCGATCCGGGCCCTTCGGTCGGCAAGATACGGTTTCAGTTCCTGGTCAGTCCTGGTCTTCAGTGTCACGGACGTCTTCGTGAAGGTCTTCCCGGGCTTCCGTTCCCATCGCAAAAGGCTTGGGGCGTTTTCGGCCGTCCTTGTCCTTCAAAAGGATCTCTACTTTTCGCTCGGCTTCCTCGAGCGTCTTTAAACAATTTTTGGAAAGCCGAACCCCCTCTTCGAAGATTTTCAACGACTCTTCCAAAGGGAGGTCGCCTTTTTCAAGCTGGCCCACAATGGTCTCGAGCCGAGCCAGGGCGTCCTCAAATTTGAATTGGGCCATCCGACGATCCCTCGGTTTCTTCAACGCGGCAGATCAGGGCGCCCCGATGCAAGCGGACATGGACGCGCGTGCCGGGGTTCACTCCCTGAGCCTCCTTCAAGAGGCGCATTTCCGGAAGCGTTCGCGTGACGCTGTAGCCGCGGCTCAAGATGGCGAGCGGGCCCAAGCCGTCCAGCGCCGTCAGCAGGGAATCCAGGCGATTGCGTTTTTGGCGGAGATAAAAACCCGTCTGAAGCTCGAACCGCTTCACGAGTTCCTGAGTCTGCGTTGCGAGTCGGTGAAGTCGTTCCACCGGACTGCGGTGGCCCAGACTCTCGCGGACATGCCGCAGCCGCTGGGCTTGATGGCGCATCGTATTGAACAGTCCCCGACGGATGCGCACCTCCAACTCGTCCAGGCGCAGGAGGTGGGCCTCGACGAGACGGCGGGGATCGCGGAACGATCGTTGCACGGCCCGCAGCCGGCTGCGGGTCATTTCCAGACCGTGCTGCATTCCCCGGTCCAGGCGGACCCGCTGAAATTCGACCTGGTCCCGCCGGGCTCGCCGGGCTCGGACGACCATTTCGGCCGCCGCGGTCGGCGTGGGGGCCCGGAGGTCCGCGACGAAATCCGATATGGTATAATCCACCTCGTGGCCGACGGCCGAAACGACCGGAACCCGGGACCGGGAAATCGCGCGGGCGACAACCTCTTCATTGAAAGCCCAGAGGTCTTCCAACGACCCGCCGCCCCGCCCGATGATCAGCAGATCGAAGCCGCCCAGGTCGTTCAATTCGTCGATGGCCGATGCGATGGCCGCCGCCGCGCCTTCCCCCTGAACGGGCACCGGATTGATCACGATCTCCAGATTCGCTCCGCGGCCGCTCATAACCTTCAGCATGTCCCGGATCGCCGCCCCCGTCGGCGATGTCACAATGCCGATGCGGCGGGGGAGAGCCGGCAGCGGCTTTTTCCGCAAAGGATCGAAGAGCCCTTCTTTTTGAAGGCGCTCTTTGAGCTGCTCAAACGCCGCCTGAAGGGCTCCGACGCCCCGTGGCTCGATGTAGTCGATGACGATTTGATACTCGCCGCGCGGTTCATACACCGACACGCGCCCGCGGCATAAGACCTGTTGTCCGTCTTTCGGAACAAATTTCACGGAACGGCCCGAAGAGCGGAAGAGCACCGCCCTCAGCTGCGCGCTTTCATCCTTGAGCGTGAAATAAAGGTGACCGGAACTCGGCATTTTCAGGTTGGAGGCTTCCCCCTCGACCCAGACGGCGATAAAACGACTCTCCAGTTGCTGCTTGATCAACCGCGTCAGCGCCGAAACCGAAAGAATCGGATCATGGGGAGCGTTCAACATCATGGTCCAAAGGACGGTGCGCTCTATTCCGAATCCTTCACTTGAAGACGGACAATGGACTGCGCCCGGCCGTTGGCGTCGATCGTCATGAGCGCCGCGGAGATCACGCAGGGACCCCCGCCCATTTCAAAGCGCTGCGGCATCTGGCGCAGAAACTTGTGGATCACCTGGTCTTTATTCATTCCGATGACCGAATGCATCGGCCCCGTCATCCCGGCATCGGTCAGATAGGCGGTGCCTTTGGGCAGGATCTCTTCATCCGCCGTTTGAACATGGGTGTGAGTCCCCACGACCGCGCTGACCTCGCCGTCCAGATACCACCCCATCGCCCTCTTCTCCGAGGTGGCCTCCGCATGCATGTCCACGATGATGATCGGCGTCTCGGCCCGCAGGCGGGCGATCTCGCGTTTACCGACTTGAAACGGGCAGTCCAGAGTCGGCATGAAGACCCGACCCATCAACTGGAGCACCGCGACCTTTTCCGTTCGGCTGAGGCTGATCACGGCCGAACCGACACCGGGTGTCGAGTCGGGATAATTGGCCGGACGGAGAAGACGCGGCTGTTGCGCGATATAGTCCACGATCTCCTTCTTGTCCCAGACGTGATTTCCGGTGGTGATGACATCGACTCCCAGAAGGTACAATTCTTCGGCAATCTTGGGGGTGATCCCGAATCCGCCCGCGGAATTCTCGCCGTTGGCGATGACGAAATCGATCTCGTAGGTTTCGATGAGATGGCTCAAGCGGCGGGCCAGAATGTTGCGTCCCGGCTCTCCGATGATGTCCCCGATCAATAAAATTTTCACGATACGTTTCCCTTAAAAAGGGCAGGGGCGATTTCTGAATCGCCCCTGCGATGCCCGTTCTGTTATCTCGCGTACTCGATATACCGATTCTCACGGATCACGGTCACTTTAATCTGGCCGGGATAGGTCAAATCCTGTTCCACTTTCTTGGCGATCTCTCTCGAGATCATGGCCGACTCGGCATCCGACACCTCGTCCTGTTTGACGATGATCCGAATCTCGCGTCCCGCCTGAATCGCGTAGGCCTTCTCGACGCCTTTAAACGACGTGGCCAGCTGTTCCAGCTTTTCCAACCGCTTCACGTAGGATTCAACGGATTCCCTCCGCGCACCCGGCCGCGCCGCCGAAAGGCTCTCGGCGCCCATTACGAGGACCGATTCGATGCACGTCGCCTCGACCTCTCCGTGGTGCGCGGCGACGGCGTTCACCACCTTGGGGGATTCCCCGTAGCGTTTGACCAGATCCGCCCCCAAGGCCGCGTGGGATCCTTCCTCTTCATGGCTGATCGCCTTCCCGATATCATGAAGAAGCGCCGCCCGTTTGATTAATTTCACGTCCATGCCGAGTTCCGAGGCCATGATGCCGGCGATGAAGGCCGCCTCCCGCGCATGCGCCAGGTTATTCTGTCCGTAACTGGTCCGGTATTTCAGACGACCGAGGGTCTTCACGACTTCGGGATGGATATCCTGAAGACCGAGATCGAAAATGATCTTTTCGGCCTCTTCCCGCATCAGTTTGTCCAGTTCCTTTTTGACCTTTTCCACCATTTCCTCGATGCGGGCCGGATGAATCCTTCCGTCCGCCATGAGGCGCTCCAGGGCGATTTTGGCAATTTCCCGACGGTACGGATCGAAGCCGGAAACGATGACGGCGTCCGGCGTATCGTCGATGATCAGGTCAATGCCCGTGGCGCTCTCCAAGGCCCGGATGTTCCGGCCCTCCCTCCCGATGATCCGCCCCTTCATGCCTTCGTTGGGCAGATTCACGACCGAGATGGTCGCCTCCGCAATGTAGTCCCGGGACAGCCGCTGCATGGCCGTCACCATGACTTCCTTCGACTCCCGTTCGGCCTTCTCGCGGGTTTCTTCGATGATCCGCTTCATCATCTTGGCCGCATCGTATCGGGCTTCTTCCTCCATCGCGTGCATGAGCTGTTTCTTGGCCTCCTCCGCCGTGATGCCCGATAAGCGCTCCAATTGTTGCCGTTGCTCGCGCAGGCCGTTCTCCAACGTCTTTTCTTTTTCGCGAATCACTTTTTCACGCGCCACCTGGTCCCGGTCGTTCCGGTTCAGGTCGCTTTCACGGCGGTCCAACTGGCCGGCCCGTTTATCCAGCTGCTCTTCCCGTTGGCCCAAACGACGCTCCAACGCGGTCAACTCGGACCGGCGCTCCCGTATTTCTTTTTCAAAATCGGTTCGCTCCTGTAAAATCCGGCTCTTGCTCTCGATCTGGGCTTCCCTCCGCTTGTTCTCCGCCTCTTGTTCCGCGTTGCGGAGGACGCGAGCGGCCGCTTCTTCGGCTTCCTGCAGCTTTCTGGAAATTCCCTCTCGACGAAGGTAAAACCCGATCGCCACGCCGGCCGAACCTGTTCCGATCGCTGCGATGACTGCTATGATCCAGGTAATAATAATCGTCACCCCCTCCTCGTCCTGTTGAAGAGACTCGTTCGATGCAGTTTGTTGTGCGAGGGATAAACCCGGACGGGCCGATGAGGACGTCTGAGGGGACACAAGGGACGGGATAAACGCCGGAGAAAAGGCTATGGTTCGCGGTATCGGTTGCCGATACGTGTTCCGACCGTCGCCAAGGATAGGGCTCGCGCTGGATCATGGCCGTTATGCTCCGGCCGCCCGGTCGAATCCGAAACCGTCTTCATTCCTCCTGCCTTTTCAAGCGTCAAAATTCTCCGGATTACCTCGATGGCATCGAGGTCGTAACCGGATAAAATCTCTGTCGATCAATTCGAGACTTTCCCTGCCTTCGCTGTCTCTCTTCAGAATCGTCAAAATCATTTCCCGAAACCCGTTTTCTCCCGTTTTAATAAGGCCCCCGCGGTTGCCGTGGCTGAGTGGAATGTCTTGAACCCGGTTGACCAGGTGGGCGCCGTGATGAGAACTTTAGGCTTCCCCTCGTTACCGTGGGGCTTGCACACCATTCCCAGGGCATGGCTCCCCAAGACAAAGCGTTGGGTCAAAATTTCTCACCCCTCACCAACAACGCAGGGGCGACTTGTTCAGCCCTTGCAAAACTTTCATACGTTGCGGTAGTCAATATAACAAACCCTAATGAAGAATTCAAGTAAAAAATCCTATGATCCCTCCTCCGGAACCGGGGTGCGAACCGATGGATCGGGCTTGACAAACTGTAAAAGTTCGTTAATCTTTAAAAGAGTTACGACCCTTGCCGTTAAAAACACATCCGGCCGTAAAGAAGGGTCGCGACGCCATGGGGTCGGTTCTTTCCCCTCATATGGGACAGGATTCGGTTTGAAGGGATGCCGGTGTGCCGAACGGACGTCCGATGGCGATAAAGACGCCGTCTCTATGGAAAATGGAGGAAGGAACCTTTTTTATCGGTTTTTGAGGGATGATGGAAAAAAGGGCTGTTGTGCGCATTCCTTTTGCCGGCCGAGGAAAGGCCGTGGCGCTCCGGTCGTCCGAGAGCGGGGTCATCTACACGGCCAACATCAGCCGTCAAGGACTCTGCTTCTATTCAAGCACCTCCTTATCGTTGGATTCGGAGGTGGTTCTTGAACTCGGCATGAGCCATCCACCGGAGCCGGTCGTGATCGAATATCTTCACGGCCGGGTGCTGTGGAAGCGGGAATGGGGAGCGATCACGGTATACGGACTTCATCTGTCATCTCCCCTAACCCGACTCAAGAATCCCCGCTTCATTGAAATGACCGCCGACCCGGAAATATTTAAACCGACCGGAGGACCGGAAAATTCCGGCACAGACCCTTCACAGGATCGCCTTACAAAGCGGGAGCACGAAATCACCCGTCTGCTTGCACAGGGCTCGAACAACCGGGAGATTGCCCAGCGTCTTTCGATCAGCGTAAAAACGGTTGAAACCCACAGGGCCAATATTTACGCCAAGCTGAAGGTTCACAACGCCGTGCAGCTGCTGCGGGTGTTGGACAAAAGCGGGACGTGGGTCATGAACCGGGATCAAGCGACCCCTCAATCCGCAGGACAGCGACGATAGATTGGACGGCATCATTTTTACGCACGTCCGCCCGCCTTCAACGCGTCTTTTCCTCTCATCGATTTCAACACGCGCTCATAGACCTCATACGCCATCGTGCCGAAAAGGACAAAGCGAACCAACTGGACTCCCGAAGGGCCCTCCAAGCACTGTCGCACGGCGGTCAGGGCGATCTGCGCCGCAGCCTCGATCGGATAACCGTAGACGCCCGTGCTGATCGACGGAAACGCGACGGACTTGATCTTGTGCTGTGCGGCGAGGCGCAGGCTGGAACGGTAGGCGGAGGCGAGAAGTTCCGCTTCCCCGTGGCGGCCGTCCCGGTAAACCGGTCCGACCGTGTGGATCACGTAACGGGCCTTAAGCCGGCCCCCGGTCGTGATGCGGGCCTCTCCGGTCGGGCAGCCGCCGATCCATTTGCACTCCTCCAGAATCTGCGGACCGCCCGCGCGATGGATGGCGGCGTCCACGCCGCCGCCGCCGAGCAGCATTGTGTTGGCCGCGTTGACGATCGCCTCGGTGTCCTGCAAGGTAATATCCCCCTCCACCAGTTCCAGAGTCGATTTATGTATCGTCTTCTTCATCCCGGCACCCTTTTTACGAAAGCCGGAGGACCAAACACTTGGCGCTTCCGCCCGCCCGGTGGAACTCGGACAGGTCCAGTGCGTGGACCTTCAAACCACGACGTCTCAACTCGCGGTTTGTCGACTCGCAACCGGCGTGCAGCACCACGTCGCTCCCCACAACGATCGCGTTGCAGGCGAACCGAAGCGCGTCTTCCTGGACAACCGGCACCGCTTCCGGTACGGATTCCGCGATGACCTTTCGGCCGTAGTCGTCAAAGGCCGGAGGAAAATACAGGGCGGCCCGGTCGCTTAAGGGACAGAAGCAGGTGTCCAGGTGATAAAATCGAGGGTCCACAAGTTCCAGCGACAACACCTCGCATCCCAGGATCTCTCCGATCTTGCGGTGAGACTGGATATCGGAGCGCATCCGGTAACCCGCGAACAGGGTTTTTCCCAACGGCAGCGCATCCCCCTCCCCTTCAAAACAGGCGTCTTCGGGAATCGGGAAAATCCGATAGGCCCGGTTCCGAAACCAGGTTTCGAACACCGGCGTCTCGCGTCGGCGTTGGGGAAAACGGAAATTGCTTCGAATGAATTTGTCGCCCGCCACCAGCCCCGCATTGGCCGTGAAGACCATATCCGGAAGTCCCCTCACCGGGCTCAGAAGCTCGACGGTCGCGCCCAGTTTCTCCGTCAGGAGGTCGTAAAGCGCCTGCCACTGCCGCATGGCCGCGGCCGTTTCCGCCGGACGGCGCCGGTTCATCCACGGATTGATCTCGTATTCAATCTGGTAGAAGTCCGGCGGACACATTAAAAACGACGGCATGGTCCGTACATTTACTCCGTGAGATTCCTGCACAGTTCCCGCAGGAAGGGTTCGACGTCCGTCACAAGCCCGAGCGCCTGGAAGCTTCCCCGGTCCGTGAGCTTCGTCACCACGGCCGGGTTGATGTCCACGCAAACCAGCTTTACCGAGGCCGGGAGGAGGTTTCCGGCCGCGATCGAGTGCAGCATCGTGGCGATCATCACGCAGACCGAGACCCCGGGCAGAAGCTTCCGCAACGCGTCCTGCGCCGCCACCATGTCGGTCATCACCTCCGGCAGAGGCCCGTCGTCCCGGATCGATCCGGCCAGGACGACCTCGATCCTCTTCCGCACGCTCGCGGCCATGATGCCGGACTTCAGGATGCCGCGCTCGACGGCCGCCCGGATGCTTCCGGCGCGACGAATTGTATTGATCGCGCGCAGATGGTGCTCATGGCCTTCCTTGGCCGGGATGCCCTTTTCCAAATAGACGCCCAGCGACGTTCCGTAGAGCGCCTGTTCGATGTCATGAACCGCCAGGGCGTTGCCGGCAAACAGGATATCGACCCAGCCGTTCTCGATCAGCCGCTCCAGATGCATGCCGGCGCCTGTATGTACGACGGCCGGACCGGCGACAACCATCACCTTGTTCCCGCTCTTCTTCGCCGCACGGATCTGGGCCGCGATTTCCTTGATCACCACGCCCTTGGGCTTCTCGGACGAGACGCTGCTGGCCATGAACTCGAACACGTTTCGGTCCGCCGAGCGCTCCAGCGGGATCACCTTGATCCCCGGATGGCCGACCACGATCCGGTCTCCCTTTTTGACGCGATGCATCGGAATGGTGGCCGCCTCGCGTCGGTCCGGATCGACCGAAATCCCGCAGTCCATCTCGGGCCGGGCCACCTCCAGCCATTGGCCGCGGGATCGGACGAAGGTCTGGAGGTTTGTGGTGCAGTAGAAATTTTCGGGAAAGGCGCCGTCCCGGTCGGCCGGAACGAGCACCGCCTCTTCCTCCAGCATCGGGACCGCGCCGAGCTGCCGGATCCGGCTCAAGATCGTGTCAAGACCCTCCTGGGATGGCGCGGAGATCTGAATGCGGGCCCGGCTGGGATCCTCGCGCCGATGGCCGATCGCGACCTCGAGGATCTCGAACGTCCCGCCGTAGTTCATCACTTCATCCAAGACCTTCGGCAGGGTCAGGGAGTCGATGATGTGACCTTCGAGCTCGACGGTTTCAGAAACCATGGAGGTTTTATCTCCGACACGCTTACTCAATTTCGGCTTTCAGCCCCTGCGCCATCTTGATTTCTTTGGCATGGTTCACGGTCCAGGCCGTCTTGTGCGTCACGGCGTCGATCAGGGCCGAAGCCGACGGCATCCCGGTCCCGCTCTTCTTCACGCCGCCGAAGGGAAGATGCACCTCGGCCCCGATCGACGGCAGGTTCACGTAGCCGAGGCCGTATTCGCACTCCTCCCGAATCCGCCGGGCCTTCCGGTAATCCTCCGTGATCACGGCGAGTGACAGTCCGTAATCGGTGTCGTTGTAAATCCGGATCGCCTCGTCCGTCGTTCGAAACGGGACGATCGCCACGTTCGGGGCGAACACCTCTTCCCGGAGCACGCGGGACTTCGGGGAATAGTCCATCTGATAGACGAAGGGCGAGACGAAATGACCCCGGTCGCATTCCTTCCCCTTGAGCGCCCCGCCTTCGAGCAGGACCCTGCCGCCCTCTTTCCGCGCGAGGTCGTTGTAGAATTCCATCTTCTTCCGGCCGGCCTCGTTGATCAAGGGCCCCATGAAGGTCTTCTCGTCCAGCGGATCGCCAACCGCGACGCGCTTTGACAGCTTCACGAACTCCCCGCAGAACCGGTCGTAGACCGCCTCGTGCACGATCAGCTTTCCGGACGAGACGCAGCGCTGGCCGGTCGTCTTGTAGGCCGACAGCACCGCCGCGTTGAGCGCGATCGGAAAATCGGCGTCTTCGAAAACGATCACGGCATTCTTCCCGCCCATTTCGCAGACCGCGAACTTATGAGGGCTGTCGGCGCAGACCTTGCGGATCTCGGAGCCCACCTCAAACGATCCCGTAAAGGCGACCACGTCGACGTCGGAGTGGGACACGAGCGGACGGCCCGCCCGCTCGCCGTCGCCCTGAACCAGATTCAGGACGCCGGGCGGGATCCCGGCGCGCTCCAGATATTCCACCATCTTCTGGCCGACGAGCGGCGTGTCTTCGGACGGCTTGAAAACCGCCGTGTTCCCCTCGACCAGCGAGGGGCCGAGCAGCCAGAGCGGGATCGCAAACGGGAAGTTCCAGGGAGTGATGGCCGCGACGACGCCCTTGGGATGTCGGAGCATATAGGCGTCCTTCTCGGCGATCTCGGACGCCAATACATCCCCGGCCGGCATCCGCGTTGCGCCGAAGACATACTGGGCCATGTGAATCCCCTCCGTCACATCGGCGCGGGATTCATTGATCGCCTTGCCGCATTCCCGGGCCATCAGCCGCGACAGATCCTCATGGTCTTTTTTCACGAGCTGGACGAACCGGTCGAAGATCTCGCCGCGCTTGATCCGGGACATGGCCCGCCAAGAAGGAAAGGCATTCCGGGCCGCGCGCACCGCTTCATCCACGTCAGCTCCGTCGGATGAAGGAATGGTTCCCAATACCTCGTCCCGGTTTGCGGGATTGCGGCTCTCAAAGGTTTCGGCCGAGTGAGAATCCACCCAGCGCCCGTTGATGAAATTCTTGCCGAGAATCGACACGATTCATCTCTCCTTTATAACATTAGAATGATAATGGAACAAGGTTCCTGGAAGCAAACATCCGTCGAGCCTCCTTGGCGGCGGGGGTCTTGAGACGCGCCAAGCTATAGCCGCAAGGCGCCATGGGCGAATCAACAGATGCACCCGTCATTGAATGGTGCGACTCGGATGGTTGCTGAAAGGAACTTTGTTCCATTATTAGATCATGCCTTGCCCAACTCGATCGACCGCTTCGTCGCGGCCTCGACCGCCTCGATCAGCGTCGCCCGCAGGCCGCCGCGCTCGAGCTGCGCGATCCCGGCGATCGTTGTTCCGCCGGGCGAGGCGACCTGGTCCTTCAGCTCCCCGGGATGCCGCTTCATCTGGAGCACCATCTCGGCCGCGCCGGCCACCGTCTGGACCGCCAGCAGCATCGCCACGGCACGGGGCAGTCCCATCTTCACGCCGCCGTCGGCCATCGCCTCGATCATCATGAAGACAAAGGCCGGGCCGCTGCCCGACAGGCCCGTTACGGCGTCGAGATGCTTCTCCGGCAACTCCACGGCGATCCCCACCGCTTCCAACATCGACCGCACGTCATCGACGTCCTGCTTCGTCGCCCGCTTTCCGGAACTGAAGGCCGCCGCTCCCCGGCCGATGAGGGCCGGCGTGTTCGGCATCACCCGGATGATTCGTGCCTCCGAGCCGGCCACCTCCTCGATCTGCCGGATCGGAACTCCCGCCGCGATCGAGACGATCAGGTGATCCCTCGTCAGGACCCCCTTGATGTACTGGAGGATCGGCCGTATGAGGTCCGGCTTCAAGGCCAATAAAATAATTTCGGCCGACTTCGCCACCTGGGCGTTGTCGGCCGTCACTTTCACCCCGGTCTCCTTCTTGAGGAGTTCCAGCGCGGCTCGATCCGGATCGCCGGCCATGATCTTATCCGGCGAAAGCAACTTCGCCTTGATCAGTCCCCGGACCAGGGCCGAGCCCATCCGGCCCGCCCCGATCACCCCCAGTCTTCGACTCAACTTCGCCATCGCAATCCCTCATGCGCGGAGTGTGACGCCGTCCCATCCTTTTGTTTTAAGAATACTCCCAATCCCCCCCTTTTTCAACATGTCCCGCCGGAATTCTATTTCCCGCCGCGCGCGGCGTCCAAGCTCCAGAGGCCGCCGCCCTGCGTGGAGATGAAAAGAAACACGAAGCAGAACAGGACCGCGAGGTCCCCGCCGTTTTGGATCGGCAGGAGCGCCTTCGTCCCGTGCCCGATCCAGTACGCAAAGGCCATCAGGCCGCTGCAAAGAAAGGCCGCCCATCGCGTGAAGAGGCCGGCCATCACGAGCGTTCCCCCCACGAACTCGATCGGACCCGCGATGTAGATGATGAACGCGGGCACGCCGGGCGGCAACGGAGTCGGAATGCCGAACAGCTTCTGCGCGCCGTGCCACAGAAAGAGAAACCCGACCGCGATCCGCATCAATGCATAAGCCTGCCGGTTCAAAAACCCCATGAATCCCGCCATCGCCCCACCTCCTTGTGTGATTGTGCCGCCGCACTATCGTTCTATGATTATATATTATTCTCTTTCGTCGCGCAGCAAGTTGCGCGTCGGATAGTCCGCGTTCATCGCTCCTGCGACCAAAGAAATTAACGGGCTGATGCTGATAAGGGATTATAGACTAATTGAAGGAAAGAATAAATACGGACGGGGAAAATCAATCCTCAAGAGCTTTAATCAGTTCATACTTCTTGATCGCGCCGATGATGTGCGC
>DATIYJ010000023.1 GCA_035517655.1 Nitrospiria bacterium
ATCCTGATCGCGCTCTGCTGCCGGCGAATCGGCGCGACGCTGATTACTCAAAACAGCAAGGACTTTCAAATCATCTCCTCGATCAAACCGTTTCGGTTCGAAACCTGGAATTAAAAAAAGACCCTTCTCATCTCTGAAATCCCGGGAACTTGGCAAGGTCTTTTTGGCGATGGAATTGTTTGACAATTGCGATGAAACTCCTTATAGTTTTGAAATATTCCCTGTCCGTTTTGTTCCCGGCCGCGAGGGCGACATGGTCTTCCCCGTATCATCCGAACGATGGTGAAACGCCGCGGGCCCGACGGTTTTGCGCGGGCCTGGATCCTTCCGCTCCTGCTCGTCGTTTTGGCCCCGCCGGCGGCCGCGGAGGATTTGAATTTTGCGCTGGGCCTGAAGGAGCAGTACGTCTCGCTGAGGCGGACCTTGAAGCTGGAAAACCAAACGTCGAGCGGGCTTAAAACCCATCGCGTCGAGGCCCCCCGCTCCGACGGGACCTGGATGTCGACGGCGGCCTTGAACGGTTCGTTCCGCCGGTGGTTCGTCGGCGCACAGGCCTCCGCCGCGAGTTTCAATGTTTTTGAACAGCCATCTTCTTTTTCGAGCCCGTCGTTCATCCGGAACTCGACGGTCGATTTGACCCAAATGGATCTGGCGCTCGGCTACACGATCCTGACGGGGGTCAGCCCCTACGTCGGGTATATGCGGCATCGGCAGACGACCGATCTTGATTGCGCGGGCTGCACGAAAACGGTCGTGCTGAGCCGGGTCGGTCCCGGTCTTCTTCTCGATTATCCCGTCGAAAACACACGCTGGGCGGCCTACTTGAACCTGTCCTTGATTCAGGGAGGAGCGATCGAGGGGGGGCTTGGCTATGCCGGAATCCGTTGGCCCTTCGTGGCCGCCGCGGGCTTCGGCTACCGTCGGATCGATTATCCCGCGAACCGCGTTTCCTGCAGGCCGAGCGGCGGATTTGCCTGTTTCAGGGAAAACGATGTCGTGAGCGGTCCGATCTTGTCGCTTCATTATATCTTTTGATGTGCTACACTGTTAGGGATGTTTTAACGGATCAACCGTACCCATAAGGAGGGGCCCATGAAAGAAAAGAATTCAAGCGCGGTGGTTCTCGGGTTTGTGTTGGCGGCGCTGCTGCCGATCGCGACGGCGGGCTGCGCCGGCCGCCAGCCGGCGGGCGCCCAGCCGCCCGAATGGGTGACCAAGGGCAGCGGCGCTTTCAAGGACGCGGGCAACAAGGTCTTCTACGGCATCGGGGCCGTGACCGGGGTGCGGAACCGGCCGCTGGCGCAGACCACGTCCGAGAACCGGGCCCGGGCCGAGATCACCAAGATCTTCGAGACCTACACCGCCTCGCTGATGAAGGATTACATGGCCTCGACGACCGGCGGGGGCGCGGTGACCAACGCCTCGGCCACGAGTGAGGAGCAGTACGTCGAGCAGGCGATCAAGACCTTCTCGTCCGCGACGCTGAACGGCGTGATGATCATTGATCACTGGACCGACCCGTCGGACGGGACGCTCTATTCCCTCGCCCGTCTGGACCTGGAAAATTTCAAGAACAGCCTGGACAAGATCAAGGAATTGAACTCGGCCGTCCGGGATTATGTCAAACAGAACGCCGAGAAATCCTTCGACAGCCTCGCGACCGAAGAGCAGAAACACGGCCAGTGATCCGGAAGGGGACGGGGGACCATGAAGCGTAATCGGCGGATCGCGACCGGCCTTGTTCTGTTCACGACCGTGTGGCTTTCGGGGCACGCGGCCGGGGCCTACACCCCCAAGGAGATTTATGAGACGGTCGGGCCGGGGGTGGTCCTGGTCCTGGCCAGCGACGACGGCCGCCTGGGCAGCGGGGGCACCGGCTCGATCATCCGGGCCGACGGGCTGGTGATCACGAACGCCCACGTTGTGATCAACAAGGAGACGAACCGGCCCTACCGCCGGGTGAGCCTGTTCTTGAAACCGGACCGCGTGACCGGAAACATGGACACGGACCTGGCCCGCCGCGTCGAGGCGAAGCTGGTCGCCTACGACGCGTCGCTGGACATGGCCCTGCTCCGGATGGAAAACCCGCCGTCCGGGCTGACCGTGGTGGCCCTGGGAAATCCGGAGGACGTGTCGATCGGGGACCCGGTCGTGGCGATCGGACATCCGGAAACCGGCGGCTTGTGGACGCTTACGACCGGGACGATCAGCGCCGAGATGGAGAATTTCAACGGGGTGCAGGGGAAGGATATTTTTCAGACCGAGACCAGCCTGAACCGCGGCAATTCCGGCGGGCCGCTGCTCGACGGACAGGGGGCCATGGTGGGGGTCAACACGATGATCTCCCGGAAGGCGTCGGACGGCTTGACGATCACCTCGATCAATTTCGCGCTCAAGTCCAGCGTCGCGCAACACTGGCTGGCCTCGCAGGGCGTGACCGTCGCGTATCAACCCGGATCGAACCCACCCACGGCCTCGGCCGGGACGGCGCCCCGTCCGGTCGAGAAGGCCGAGGCGCCGCCTCCTTCGCTTCCTCCCGCCGCCGCGGCTCCGGTGACGCCGGTCCAAAAGCCGGCGGGCGAACCCGTGAAGCCGCCCGCCAAAAAGGAAGAGCCGCCGGCGCCCAAGATACTGACCGAGAAGCGGCCCTACAACCTGGACCGGCTTATCGCGGATCGGATGAAAGAGATGGAAGATATGATGGAGGAGATGCATAAGAAGTTTCGGTAAATACCCGTGGGCAAGACCCGTGGTCTTATCAGCGAGCCAAGCGAGCGAGAGGGGGAGGCTCCGAAGGCCTTGCCTCTGGAGGGGGCGACGTGAGCCCCAATATAAAAAGGAGGGCATCTATGCGACCGTTTGGAATTTTGTTCATCCTGTTGTTGACGGGCCTCGTCGGCTGCGCGACGACCAAGGTGGAGCGGGTCGGCGCCGACACGACGACCGATCTGTCCGGACGATGGAACGACACCGATTCCCGGCTGGTGTCCGACGAGATGATCAAGGACGTGCTGTCCCGGCCGTGGCTCGACCGCTTTTCCAAGGAGCACGGCGGCAAGCCGCCGACCGTGATCGTCGGGACCGTCACGAACCGGAGCAGCGAGCACATCAACGTCCAGACCTTCACCGAGGATCTGCAGCGCGCGCTGACGAACGACGGCCGGGTTCAATTTGTCGCGTCCAAGTCCGAGCGGGAGGAGGTCCGCGAAGAGCGGCAGGACCAGCAGTCCCAGTCTTCCCAGGAGACGGCCAAGGGGCTCGGCAAGGAGATCGGTTCCGATTACATGCTGAAGGGGACGATCAATTCGATCCTGGACGAGGCCGGCGGGACGAAGGCGGTCTACTACCAGATCGACCTGCAGCTCTTCGACGTCGAGAAGAACCTGCTCGTCTGGTCCGGACAGAAAAAAATTAAAAAGATCATCGAAAAAAGCCGTCTCGGATTTTAGCCCAGTCCTCCGTTGAAAGTCGTCTCCATGGGAGTTTGTAATCGTCGGGGCTTCGGGTCGACGCTCGTCGCGGCCGCCTGCGTTTCGGGCCTGACGGCGCTGTCGGGCTGCGGCCCGGGCGTCCGTCAATACGTCCAGATGGACAACCTCCAGGCCCGCCAGCAGTTCGCCGAAGCCGACGCCGTCGTCGTCAATCACAAGGCCGATTACGGCGACCGCAACGCCGTCCTCTATGATTTCGACCGGGGCATGATGCTGCATCTGGCCGGTCAATACGCCGAGAGCAATCAATACCTGGCCCAGGCCGAGGACCGGATCGACCAGCTCTACACCAAGAGCGTCTCGGCCGAGGCCGGCGCGATGCTGACCAACGACAACACCCTTCCCTATGAAGGCGAGGATTTTGAAAAAGTGATGATCAACGTGATCGCGGCGCTGAATTACGTTTATCTCGGTCAATGGGACGACGCGCTGGTCGAGGCCCGGAAAGTGGACCACAAACTCGACCTTTTCAACGACAAGTACGACAAGAAGAACGTCTACAAGCGGGACGCGCTGGCCCAGTACCTGAGCGGCCTTCTCTACGAGGCGAAGGGCGAGATCAACGACGCCTTCATCTCGTACCGCAAGGCCTACGAGGCCTACGGCGATTACCGCAAGGACTACGGCACCCCGCTGCCGCCGACGCTTCCGTCCGACCTGCTGAGGACGAGCGCGGCCCTGGGCTTCACGGAAGAGCATCAGGAATACCTCAAACAGTTTCCGGATGCGCGATGGACGACCGAAAAGGAGCTGCAAAGCCAGGCCGAGCTGATCTTCATCAGTTACACCGGCCGGTCTCCGGTCAAGGAAGATTTCTTCGTCACGGCCCCGATCCGGGACGACAAGGGCGGCACCTACATTCTCCGCGTGGCCCTTCCGAAGTTCGTTCCGCTCCCCGACAGGGTCCGGTCGGCCGAGGTGCGGCTGACCCCGGAAAACGGCGCGGCGATCACCCAGCGGGCCTTCCTGGCCGAGAACATCACGGCCATCGCGAAGAAGAACCTCGAGGACCGCATCGGACGCATCACGGCCAAGGCGATCGCGCGGGCGGTGGCCAAGTATCAGGCGTCCCGGCTCGTGAAAAAGGAGGTGGCCCGGAAGACCGACAACAACCCGCTGGCCGACATCCTGGCCGACGTCGGGACGAACATCTACTCCCTCGCCTCCGAGCAGTCGGACAAGCGCAGCTGGCGGACGCTGCCGGGGGAGATCCGGATGGCCCGGATGGCGGTCCCGCCCGGAACGTACACCGTCGCGGTCGAGTATTATGACGCCGCCGGCGGGGTGATCGAACGAAAGACCTACCCTCCGGTGACGCTGAAGGCCGGGGAAAAACGGTTTTTAGGATACCGGATCCTCGGCCGGTGACGCTCATGAAAGGAGAAGGCATGGGATCGGATCGAATCGTAGGGTTTGGTTCAGGCCGCGGTTGGCGCGTCCTGACGGTTTTAATCGCCGGAGTAATCTTCCTTGACGGGCCGGCCTCGTTCGCCCGCGACGCGGCCGCGCCGGACTGGGTCAACGGGCCGAGCAAAAAATATCCCGAGGCGATCTACCTGACCGGCGTGGGCTACGCGGACACCCGCCAGGCCGCGGAGGACCGGGCCTACGCCGCGATCTCGAAGATTTTTGCGGCCGAGATCAGTTCCAAAACGGAGGAGTGGGAGAAATATCTCCAGACCGACGCCAAGGGGCGCACCGAGGACAGCCGGCAGATCAATATCGAGCAGGCGACCGAGGTCTCGACCAAGAAGGTGCTGGAAAACGTGACGATCGCCGAGCGCTGGACGGACGAGTCGAAGGCGCTCTACTACGCGCTGGCCGTGATGGACCGGCAGCATGCCGCGGCGGCCCTGCGCGACCGGGTTGCCTCGCTGGATCTCAAAGTCGAGGAGCTGTTGAAACAGACCCGGTCCTCCGGCCCGAAACTCCAGACCGTCCGGGCCTACCATGAGGCGGTTGAGAACATCCTGCTCCGCGAGGCCTACAACACGGAACTCCGCGTCGTCAGTTCCACCGGCCATGGGTCCGAAAGCGGGGTGAGCCTGGCCGACGTCAACCGGGATTTCCGCGATTTTCTCTCAAAAAATTTCAGGATCGTCGTGGAGGTCGGCGGCGCGAACAGCGAGCCGGTGCGCGCGGCGATCGTGGAAGGGCTGAACCGCCAGGGGCTCCCGGTCGCTTCGGCCGCGGCCTCCGACCTCCCGCCCGACCTGGTGGTGAAGGGCGCGGTGACGCTCGATCCGGTGCAGATGCCTGCCGGCGGAGCGCCGCCGACCTATTTCGTGCGCTGGGCGGCGGCCTTCGACCTGACCGACAAGGCCTCGCAGCAGGTGATCGGAAGCGTCGCGCGGCAGGGACGCGAAGGCCACCTGACGCAGCCGGAGGCCGAGGCCCGCGCGCTGCGGACGGCCGAGAAGGAAGTGTCGGATGAGGTCGGTCGACAGATCGCCGAATTCATCTATGGAAAGGAGAACCCATGACGTTCCAACGGCTCCGAACGGCCGTCGTGCTCCCGATGGTATTTTTGATTCCGTTCACGATCGCGCTGGGCGGTTGCGCCTCGACGCCGCCCGCGCCCGAGCGTCCCGACGGCGACAAGATCCACCAGGACTCCGACAAGAGCATGCAGGATTTGAAGAAGGAAGAAGACCGTCGCGGCAACGGGTATTGAGCCCGGAAACAAACAGCGCGGATTGATTAGATCGGAAAGAATGCATTCGGAAACCGCCATGAAGCCCGAGAGCCGTCCCACGACCCGTCATCCTTCCGGTCCCTATTCTCTTTATCCCTTCATCGTTGCGGCGGTCCTCCTTTCGGGATGCGCCGGGATGGTCTCCGGACAGAAGCAACAGGAAGCGTTGACGAAACAAACGACCGCCAATCGGGAACTGGAAGAGAAGCTCGCCCGGGCTCAGCTGCTTTTGCTGGAAAAGGAAGCGCAGGTCAAAGAGCTCGACCGAAATCTCGACGAAGCCACCCTGGAGGTGGTGCGGGCCAAAGCGAAGCTGCGCAGCCTGGAAAGCAGGGCGGAGGCGGCCTCGACCCTTGCGGAAGGGGAGATCGCGTTGAAGGCGCTGAAGACAAACGCGGCCGACCCGGAGAGGGACGCGGAAATCCTCCAGGCCAAAGCGCTTTTGAAGGCGAGCAATCAGGAATTAAAAAAAGAAAATTACGGCGGGGCCTTGTACCTTGCCGCCCGGGCCAAGGCCGTCATCGAGGAGGACCGGGAGCGATCGAAAGACCGTGAGCAAACCCCGACGACGGAGGGCGAGGTATCCTTCGCCGCGCCGCTCCCGCTCCGGTCGGTCGGCGCGGCCAATGTCCGGGAAGGGCCCGGTCTCAATGCCAAGGTCCTTTTCTCGCTTCCGGAAGGAAGCGCGCTTGTGGGCTTTTCGTATCTGGGTCTCTGGGTCCGGGTGAGGGACGAGGACGGGCGCGGCGGCTGGGTTTACTATAACCTCGTCGGCGGTCGGTGATCGCGGATGTCCGCCGTCCATGCGTTGAGCGGGGTCACTTCGTCACCTCGATGTCCGGCTGGCGTTCGACGCCGGCCAGAACCACCCGGTTGCGCCCGTCTCGCTTGGATTGGTAAAGGGCGCCGTCCGCGGCGGCAATGATGGCCTCCGGGGTGTCCCCGTGCTCCGGGAACGCCGCGATTCCGATGCTGACCGATACGGTCACCCCATCGGCCGCGCCGCGCGGCGTCTCCGCGTTTACCAGGCCGCGAATACGATCCGCGACCTCGAACGCCCCCTCTTTCCCGATTTCGGGAAGCAGGATAATGAACTCGTCCCCGCCGTAGCGCGCGGCGTAATCGACGTTCCGTATGGACTGCATGAAGATCTTTCCGATCTTTTTTAACAGGTCGTCTCCCGCCTGGTGACCGTAGGTGTCGTTGTACTTTTTGAACTGATCCGTGTCGATCATCATCACCGCAAACGGGCGCTTGTTGCGTCGGGATCGGGCCACTTCATTCGTCAGGATCTCCATAATATATTTGCGGTTAAAAAGCCCGGTCAGGCTGTCGGTGATGGAGAGCACCTGCAGCTCCTTGTTTTTTTCGATCAGTTTCCCGTTGATGGCGGCCAGCTCTTCCTGGCCCAGGCGCAGGCGGGCCACCATATTATTAAAGGCTTTGGTCAAATAACCGATTTCGCCGTGACTGACCACGGGAAGGCTCACCTCCAGATCGCCCGACGCCACCCTGGCCGCGCCGTTCGTCAGACGGTCCAAGGGACGGACGATCGTGAGCCCCAGTAGATAGGCGGCCAGGCCGATCGCCAGGAGGAGCCCCAAACTGATCAAGAGGGTGAGATTCCGGACCTGCACGATCTCCGCGTAGATTTCATTTTTCCCGATCTGGGTGACGACGCCCCATTCGAGCTGCGACATCCGGCGGAGAACGCCGATCACCGCACGGCCGCGATCGTCGGGGTATTCCAACAGGACCGCGTCCGTCTCCGAGGGGCCGGGGACGTTGAACGGCAGCTTGACGATCACGCGTCCCGGAGCGTTCGGACGGGACCCGGCGATCAAGGTCCCGTCCGGGGCGATCAGAAAGGACTTCCCTGTGTTGCCGATCGAGGAACGGCCCAGGATCTCATCGATCGTGTGAAAGTTGAGCTTAACGGCCAGGAGACCCAGGAATCCGCCGTTCTGGGCCTTGATCGGAACGGCAAGCATCATGACCATTTTGTTGAGTTCCGGATCCCAATAGGCGTCACCCATGATCGGCGTATCGGCGTTGTTCCGGTTCCGCCAGTCGTGCGGAAGTCTCAGGGGGGCGCTTCGGTCCGCGCTGGTGGCCACCGTGCGCGCGTCGGCATCGGCGACCATGAGCGCTTCGTAGTCGACAAACTTGTTCCCCACCGACTTGAGGTAATCTTTCAGGCGGCGGAGCGCCGTCGCCTTGGTCCCCGGCGCGGTGTTCGCGCGGATGATTTTCTCGAGGTTTTCCGAGACCACGTATGAGTTGGCAAAGACACGCGCATCGTACAGGCGTTCCTTGATCCATAAATCGAGCTCTCGTTCATTCTGAGCCGTAACGTCCCGGAGTTTCTGGGCGACCTTTTCGGTTAAAAATCGCTTCGCATGCACGTAATAGAGCCCGCCCATGGTCAGAGAGGGGATGAGGGTTGCCAGGAGTGAAAAAACAAGGATCTTTCGCTTGATATGGTCCAGGCGAATATAATGGAGGAAATTCGCGAGATTCTGTTCCCAGGCGTGCAAGGGTTTTTCTCCATCCTAAGAAGGCATTGCGGGTCGCATCCGTGGTTTTATTATACCTCTTGATCGCATAACACGCAAAAAGGGGACAGGCTACTTTCCCGCCCTCATTTAACCGGCTTCGGTGCGGGGATCGTTCCCTCGCGGAAATTTCCGAGCACCTCCGCGCGGCCGGATAATTAAAACCGCCCGACCAGCGCCCCGGTCACGGCGTCGAGACGAAACGAGCTATAGGTACTCCTGCCACGGAAAGGGCGGCGCGCCGCAGACGATGAACGGCGGGTTCTCAAGCGACGGTTTATTGTAGCGCAGCCGCCGGCCGGACAGATCGGTCACCGTGCCGCCCGCCTCTTCCACCACGCATTGGGCGGCGGCGATATCCCATTCCATCGTCGGCCCCAGGCGCGGATAAAGATGGGCGCGCCCCTCGGCCACGAGGCACAGTTTGAGCGAGCTGCCGATGCTCAGGGACTCCGCCGGGTTGATCTTGCGCACCAGGTCTTCAACTCGGGCGCCGGCGTGCGAGCGGCTGACGACGACCGTGACGCCGCCGGTCCTGTAATCGCCCGCCACGATCCGTTCCGGCGGCTCCTCTCCCTTCCGCTTGAAGGAGCCCAAGCCGCGCGCCGCGTAATAGAGCTCCTCCATCGCCGGCGCGTAGACCACGCCCAGCGCCGGCTCGCCACGCTTGATCAGCGCCACGTTGATCGTGAACTCGTCGCGCCGCTTGATGAACTCCTTGGTCCCGTCCAGCGGATCGATCAGCCAGTAGCGCTTCCATGACTGCCGCTTGGGGTAGGGAACCTCCTTCGACTCCTCGGACAACACGGGCCACACCGGCGTCAGCGCGCGCAAGCCCTCCGCAAGCAATCGATGGGAGGCCAGATCGGCCCGCGTGAGCGGTGAAGCGTCTTCCTTCTTGTAAGTGGTCTCAAAGTCGCCGCTCGCGTAGACCTCCATCACCGCCGCGCCGGCCTTCTCGGCCAGCGCGACGACCCGGGGCAGCAGCGCTTCCAGGTCAACCGTATCCATCTTGGAAAATCTCCGCGTGCCGTTGCCGCCGGCCGACCCGCTTTTTCATGCCCACAAGCCCGGCTTGACGACCATTAAGAAAATAATGACGGTTACCAGGACGGCCAGGAGCATCCCGATCCTTCCCCCGCGGCGGGCCAGGGCTTGATAGTCGGACGACTCATGCCCTTCGCGATCCAGAGCCTCGATCTGGCGCCGCAGCGTGGGGGTGTATCCCAAGAGGCCGATCAGCGCGACGAGCACGTACAGGACCAGCGCCGTGAGCAGCCAGGGCGTGGTCAGCGACAAGCCGCCGACGAAGGCCATCGCGAGCCCGGTGACGAGCAGCAAGCCGTACGCCGGATTGGCGATTCGATCATCGATCAGCTTGATGCCGCGGAGCGTGAAGGGCAGGGCCTCCGGGTTGCGGCCTGCGCGCGCCAGCCAGATCCCGTAAGTGACATTGGCGCCGACCGCGACGATGGCCGAGAAGACATGCAGCCATTTGATCAACAGATACGCCATCGTTATCTCTCCGGTTCGGATCAGGTTAACCTGTTTTCGATGGGATTGGCAAGCGTCATGATTTTACACGCCTCCCGCGCGCGAAGCTGGAGGGAAGCCCAAGGAAAAACCTTGCCGCGCGCCGGAGATTTAACGCGATTTTTTAAGAATCTTGATCTTAATGTAACTTGACCGGCGTAGGGTGATAAGGCATTCGGGGCAAAATCAAAGATGGCGGGAACGGCCCTCGGAAGAAAGGAGATGATGAAGATGAATTGTTCGAAATGCGGCGGCCTGATGATTTTTGAGGAGTTCGCCAGAACAGCGACCGAAGAAAAGCGCTGGCTATATGAAGGGTGGCGCTGCGTCCATTGCGGTGAAATCATCGATCCCGTCATTCTCCTGAATCGTAAGAAGGCCAAAGACCGTGAGGCCGTCTCCGGACGGCGGAAAAGTAGTCGGAAAGAGATTTTCCCCATATCCATCCGATTGGCGGATGAGGTAAGACTGAATCAGCCGCTTTTTTTAAAAGGGTTCTTTTTTACCTCGAAAAGAGGCGTCTAAGCGACCCTCCGCCCCCGCGCGCGAGGCCGGAGGGGAGATCCCGTCGAACAATTTCACTCCGAACCCCGGTTGTTCGGCGTTGTCTCAGTCATCCGACGCGGACCGGAGCGCCTCCGTGAACAGCTCCACCGGTTGCGCGCCCGAAATAACATCCCTGCGATTGAACAGAAAGAACGGAACGCCCCTCACGCCAAGGGAATAAGCCTCTTTCTCCTCCTGACGGACGTCCGAAGCGTAGGCGTCGCCCTCCAGAACTTTTTTCACCTCCTCCGGATCGAGCCCCAGATCGACGCCGATCCGGCGAAGCGTTTCCAAATCGTCGATCCGAAGGCCCTCGGTGAAATGGGCCGCGAAGAGGCGCTCGTGCGCCGCATCCAGAAGTCCGTGTTTCGCGGCGAGGTGAGTGAGACGATGCGCATCGAACGAGTTGGCCGGGACCACGCGGTCGAAATCGAAGCGCAGCCCGACCGCGGCCGCCCGGCGGGCCACCTGCTCGGTCGACTGCCGCGCCTGTTCGAGGCTCATCCCGTATTTCTTCGACAACATTTCATAGACGCTCGTATTGCCCCCTCGTTCGGCGTTCCGGTCGAGTTCAAAACTTTTCCAGACCACCCGAACCCGGTCGCGGCGCTTAAACTGTTTTAACGCGGCCTCGAGGTGGCGCTTGCCGATATAACAAAACGGACAGACGACGTCGGACCAGATTTCCACGCGAATCATCGTTTCTCTCGAAAAAATTAACTCCGCGCCGCCTTCCATCCCTCAGGCCTTACGCGCGAGGCCGGAGGGGAGTTTCTACCCCTTAAAAAGAATCAGTCCTTGAATATTTTTATAGTGTTTTACGTTTCGGGTAACCAGGGGCAGCTTTTTAACCAGCGCGGTCGCCGCGATCAATGCGTCCTCTTTTTCCAGGGAAGGATATCGTCGCCGAAGGTCGGAATAGGTTCCGGTGATCTGGTCGTCCAGCGGAATGATCCGGTGCCGGCGGAGGGTAAACAAAATAGCATGGCGCTCGGTTTCTTTCAGCCCCGGCTTGGACAGAAGCTCCTTCTTTGTCACGACGGAGTAATAAACCTCAAATCCCCGGTCTTCAAAAATCGTCAGGAGAAGGCCGGTATTGAGATAGTCGATCACGATGTCGGTGTCGATCAGGAGCTTAACTTTTGCCACGCGCGGATCTCTTTGAGGAAGGCCTCGTCCGACCGGTGACGGGAGCCCTTGCGGATCTCCTGAACGTAGGCGACGCTGTCCTTGACGTCCGAATGGCCGTAGGGATTGAACCGCTCGCGGACGACCTCCTCCAACAGGCTGACGGGATAGATCCCTTTCTTCCGGGCTTCTTTGATCAGGAGGCGCTTAAGACGGGGATCAAACGAGAGCGTCCACTTTTCCTTTTTTAAAGCTGCCTTGGGCATGGTCCAAACCTTTCGTTCGGTTAAATCATACGTATATTATACGCATTGAAATTATTTCTGTCAATCACGAAGCCCCTCCCGCGCGCGAGGCCGGAGGGGAGCCGGGTTTGATTCTAAAAGCCAATAAGCCAAGCCTGACCCGGTTATGGACAAAGCATGGCGGCTTGTTCCAATAAACCATCATCCTGCACAACATACAGCGTGCGATGTTTAAGACTTCGTGGGAGTGGGTCATCAACAACTTTCATTTGGTAAGGCTTTGCCAAACATTTCAGAAGCCAAGCAACAAGGTGTTCGGTTATCCCATAAAGCGATTTCATCCGAAATGCTTTCGCGCAAGTTCCGTTAGGCCAAGGAGAGGCTCGGAGTCACCAACCCCAACACAATCTTTTAATATTTGGCAGTGCGGCTGTTCAGCCTCGGATAACAATTCCATACTGGCAAGGCTAAACGTCACGCTCGCGTAGACATTGTTGGGCTCTTCCCGATAGGGATGCAGCCTAGCCAGAAACTCGTGTACGGCCAAGGACGCAGCCAACGTGTTCACGGTATTAACAGCTGGTCGGTGTTCATCCACACCAGAAATGTAACCATCTCTGACTTGCTGTATGTATGCGGTTGGATCATTGCGCCGCAGCCCCTGCTCTGCAACCTGTCTTAGCGAGAACAACCCGCGGCTCATCAGGCTCGAACGATCCGGTTGGATATAGTGAATTGTCCCGCAGACCTCACGGATTCGTCCCTTGTCAGCACCATTTGGTACGGCATCAAGCCGTATGCCAATGTCGAAATAAGGAAGAGTGTAGTACGTTGCCAACGCATTGAGCAGAAAACGGCCATCAATTGTGTCCATGCATCCGAAAACGACATCACACTGTGCAACTGCCTCCACTACTTCCGGATGCCATAAGCTCTTACGAAGAACACTAACTTTTGTGCCCAGACCAGCTCGTTTGACGGCATCGGCAAGAACATCGACCTTGTAGCGTTTTCTATGCGCATCGTCCATTGTAGAATTGGGTATCCGGTTGACATTTCGCTCTTCAATATAGTCATCATCAACGAGCAGCAGATCTCCAACACCGTTTCGGTAAAGCTGCTCAACAACGGGGCCTCCGGTACCAGAGCATCCGATAACTGCAACAGAGAGACGCCGCAAGCGCTCGGTTGTACCCGCTCCGAATGCTTGGGCGTAAGACGCGGCAAAACCCGGCACCTCGGTGGTCGAGGTATCGGAGTACCAGAAGCACAGATTGTCCCCAACGACATTAATCACAGAAATTGGGTTAAATGTACAACCTGGGCTAAGGACACGGCCAAACATCTGGCCGTCTGGGAGCATCACAGCGCTGCCATGGGGGATGTCGGCTTCTACCCATCCCTGGATCATAGGCAACAGCTGTCTGTCGCCAATATTGTCGGTCGCAGAGAAATCAGCGTAGCCACATGGGTGGCTGTGTATTTTGATGACTGAAAGCTGCTGATCAGCAGCTCTTTCTAGTAATGGTTCTATTATCTCAGGCGGCCACGTAACCCGTGATGACGACCTGACAGAACAAGCTCTATATGGTATTTCATGAATATCACGAACCAGAAGTCGATGACGGCGTTCCGCAGCGCGACGTCCACATAACAGGAGCACAACCGCTTCATTATCATCGCCAGGATAAAGAAAATGCCTGATGCGGTCATGCTGGGCGCCTGTGAGGCTAAGGGTTACCGGCGGTATCATTTTTCAAACTCCCTTTCTAACCAGTCTTCAACAAGAATGATATGTGTGCCAAGATTGTCCTGGCCGACCAGCCACGGGTTAATATTTGTACGATGTCGCGACCAGCGTTGAAAGACTTTGCCGTCAAGTTGTTGGGTGCCCTGGGTGGCACCAATCGGCTTTTTGTCGATTCTCGCAAGGGCTGGGTGAAAGTAGACCATGTCCAATGGCGTTTTGGGGTATCCTATTTCTATGCGAATGGTCGCAATAACTTGTTTTTGGTTGTACCCAGTGGGGGTGGGAAACTCGTGGATCAGCACCCACCGGGAACCGTCCACGAGAGTCTCCCAAGCCAACCCATAGTCCTCGAGGAACTTCAAATCTTCTGGCAGCAGATCGAACTGGCGGCGGAGGGTCACGTCGTCCCCTCCGTCTGGTCGCACGGCAGTGCTTTGAACTTTTCCACTCCAGGCCTCCGGAGATCCACCCGCCCGTCAAGTTCCACCTTCTGGGGATGCTGCCCAGTGATCTTTACCCGAAGGGTGTAGCTTTCTGGGGTTAACAAACCGGCGAGCCTCAAAACCTCCCTTCCTGTAATAAAAGGCTCATTGACGACAAACTTATCGCCGTTCACACGAATTCTGTAACCTCGACAATGTGGGGGCCGTTTGCCAAGCCGGGAATATTCCTCGAGGTCCGCAATTTCATCAAGCATCTCTTCGCGGCTAACAGCACCGGCATTGGTTTCCTGTCGCAAGTCACCAAGCTGGTTTTCCATATTTAACCTCCTACGCTAATTGTTTGATTATACTCTTCCCGAAAAGCGTCCGGGGCGCGATCATGTGCTAATTATATCACGCAATTTAAT